>JBJEAG010000355.1:0-5469 GCA_051868855.1 Alloprevotella sp.
CTCTTTGACTCTTCGTCTTTTAATCTATCATCATGAATATAGCACTTCTCAGTATTCTTTCGTTGGCAGCTTCCGCCGACACCCTCGTGGTGGAAAAAGCAGACCTCGTTTCGTCTGCCCCCCTCGTTCGCCCCTATCAAACCGACTCCGTCAATCTCAAAGAAAAATCTTTTGACTTGAAGGAAGTTCTGGAGAAAAACAAACCCTTCAAACCCGCCCGTGTCGCACAGCCTGCCGCTGCGCAAGTCGTGAATCGCGGAGAGAGCCTCGATTGCCCGGAAAATGTAGCGGGCGTGCTCCGCACCCTCCGTTTCAACGTGCAGACTCCCCGTTTCGTCGAAGCCACCCTCTCCGTGGAGAAGATGGCGAACCATCGCGTCTATGTCGATGGAACGGAACTCAGCGGCAACAAACTCTCCTTCCAACCCGGGCGCGCCGAAATTGTCGTGCAAGCCTTGACGCTCGCCGAAGCCAAAGACTCCTTCTTCGTCAGCCTCCAAGGCGAGAACTTGAAAGATGTCGTGGTGAATGCCACCGGCAAGCGTCCCTACACCATGAAGGACATGCTCCTCGGTGAAAGCTACAGCCGCTGCTCCATGTCGCCCGACGGAAAGTTCGCCGTCATCCTGACCTATCTGCGACAGGAAGACGGAAACATTTCCTACACCACGCGACTCACCGAACTTGCCACGGGAAACGATGTCTTCAAACTCAACGGCTACACGCCCTATTCCTGGCTCGAAGCGGAGGACCATCAACTCTTCTTCACCCGCACCAACCTGCAGGGTCGCGAACTCGTGCTCTTTGATGCCGCCACTCGCAGCGAGACCGTGCTCGCGGAACACATTCCCGACGGCAACTTCGAGGTTTCGCCGAAGAAGAACTATTTGATTTTCACGCTCACCGAAGAAGGTCCCGCCTCTTCCAACAGTCTCAAACTCCTGCGCAACCCCGACGACCGCATGCCGGGTTGGAGAAACCGCAGCACACTGTGGAAATATGACCTCGCCTCTGCCACGATGAGTCGCTTGACCTACGGCAGCGCCGGCGTCTATCTCTCCGACATCTCTTCCGATGCCAAGAAACTCTTGCTCTGCTACACGCGCTTTGACCCCTCCAAAATGCCTTTCGAGCGCAGAACGTTCGTCGAAATGGATGCCTACACCGGAAAGGTGGACACGCTCCTCGCCGACACGGCGTTCATCTCCTCTGCCATCTACTCTCCCGATGCCACCCGCCTGCTCATCTCCGCTTCACCCGCTTCCTTCAACCGCCTCGGTTGCGAAGTCGGGGAGGACATGAACCCCAGTGCGTTTGACTATCGTCTATATCTCTACGACATAGCTTCGCGTCAGACGAAACCTTTGCTCCCCGGTTTCAAACCCTCCGTTGGAAACTATCAGTGGTCTCGCGGCGACGGTCAGATTTATTTTGTGGCTGATGACGCCAGCGGTCGCGGCATCTTCTCGCTGAATCCCGAGAGCGGTGCGGTCAAGAGCTACCGTCTTCCCATTGAATGCGTCTCCGGTTTCTCCATGGCAGTTGGTCAGCGCAAGAATCCCGACTTCATTGCCTTCGGTCAGGGCGGCGAACGTGCCCGCGACATGGTCATTGGCAAGTTGGACGGCACGACGCCGCGTGTGAAACCCTTCGGTCCGCTCAGTTTTGAGAAGAACGTTGGCGATGTCGCTGTCGGAAGTTGTCGCGACTGGAAGTTCCTCACCTCCCGCGGCGACTCCATCGACGGCTTTTTCTTCCTCCCGCCCGACTTCGACGCCACGAAGAAATATCCCATGATTGTCTATTACTATGGTGGCTGCACGCCCTCCACGAAATGCTTGGAATATCAGTATCCCGTGCAGGTGCTTGCCGGACAGGGCTATGTTGTCTATGTCGTGAACCCGAGCGGCTGCATCGGCTACGGTCAGGAGTTTGCTGCCCGCCACGTCAATGCTTGGGGCAAGCGCACTGCGGAGGACATCATTGAAGGCACGCAGCAGTTCTGCCGCGAACACAGTTTCGTCGATGCTTCCAAGATTGGTTGCATGGGTGCTTCCTACGGCGGCTTCATGACGCAATATCTCCAGACCCGCACCGACCTCTTCGCCGCCGCCGTCTCCCACGCCGGCATCAGCAACATCGCCAGCTACTGGGGTGGGGGATATTGGGGCTACACCTATGGCGAATGTGCGCAGTATGGCAGTTTCCCTTGGAACAATCCTTCGCTCTATGTCGAACAGTCTCCCTTGTTCAGCGCCGACAAAATCAAAACGCCGCTGTTGCTCCTCCACGGCACCGTCGATACCAACGTGCCGACCAACGAGAGCCAGCAACTCTACACTGCGCTGAAGATTCTTGGCAAAGAGGTGGAATATGTGCAAGTCGATGGCGAGAACCACGTCATCGTGGACTACAAAAAGCGCATGGCGTGGCAAGAAGTCATCTTCGCCTGGTTTGCCAAGCATTTGAAGAACGACGGCAACTGGTGGAAGAGTCTGAGACTCTGACGTCTTGTGCTTGAGTTGTCTTCCTCATACTCATATATAATATTAAGGAGGTGCGGCAGCGTGTCGCACCTCTTTCCGTCTGTTCTCAATTCTGCTGTCATTCAGTATTAACTATGAAAAACATGAAAAACGTTATTCTCATCATTCTCTTCATCTTTTCACTCGGCGTTTCCGCTCATGCAGAAAATCTGCTTGAAACCTACGCAGACAAACTAACCTCCATTTGGACCGCTCCTTTTTCTTGGGAGGACATTCGGACAAAAGATGCGCCGATAGGACCTTATCTTGGAAACGGAGAAGTCGGCGTGGTTGCCCACACCACTCTGCAGTCACAAACCCTCCGCATTTCCAAAGTCAACTTTGTCACGGATGGTTGGAACGACTGGGCGGGCAGCGGACCGGCAGCCCTGCCCGCGGCGGAGTTACGTTTCTGCGTCGAATCGCCGCAAAACGACTCCTTCCGTTTCGAGATGGACCAACGGCGTGCCTGTCTTCGCTTTCAGAGTGCCACGGAGTCCCGCGTCCGCATGACCACTCGGCTGTTGATGGACGAAGACATCATCGTGACGGAACTGACAAATCCTTCCGACGCACCTGTGAACATCAGTGTGGAAACCTGCCCGCTGTCGGAGAAAATTTATAAGTCGTCCTTGGAAAGCGCCGGAGAAATGGCACTCCTCACTCGCACCTCGCAAACAGAAAACAACGTGCGATGGGTGTCGAAGGTCGGCGTTGCCACCCGCGTTATAGGTGCGGAAGCCACCTGCGAAACGTCAGACGCTCCGCGACTCATTCGTCAGCGTTTCACGCTTCCGTCTCGTGGAACAGTCTTCGTTGTCACTGCCGTCACCGGTGGCGGCAAAGGAGCAGACGCCCATTTGGAAGAAGGGAAGGAAGCACACGCAAGACTCAATGTCAAGAATGTCAAGAACAAAATCCAACGCCACACCGATTGGTGGAACGAAATGTGGAATCGCTCGTGGGCTGACACCGGCGACACGCTGCTGAACCACCAGTATCTCTCATCGCTCTATCTGCTTTCTTCAGCCTATAGCCCCCGCACCTCAGCCTGCGGAGGAATGTATGGCGTATGGAACATGGACGACGAAATGATGTATCACGGCGACATTCATCTGAACTATAACAGTCAGGGCGGATTCTACAGTCTCTTCTCCTCCAACCGTCCCGAACTCGCGCTTCCTTTCTACGATTTCTTGGAACGCATGATTCCCGAAGGTCGCCGCCGTGCTCGCGAAGAACTCGGACTGGTGCATCCGTCGCTCAAGGGCAAACAATGCCGCGGCATCCTCTTCCCCGTCAGTGCCTTGGGAACAGGTGAGTTCTATGGAGAATATTGGCAGCAAACGATGGACGCTCCCTTCAATGTTCCGCTCTTTGGATGGTTCTTTGACTATACCGGCGACACCGATTTTCTCCGTCAGCGAGCATATCCTTTCATTCGCGAATGCGGTGATTTCTATGAGGACTATCTTCAGAAAGAAAACACTGACAGCGGCTATGTTTACTCCATTGTAACCGGTGCTCACGAAGGCTCTTGGGACAAGAATCCGCCTTCGGAACTTGCGCTGGTGGAATGCACGTTCCGTCTGCTCCTGCGCTACAGTCGCCTGCTTGGCATCGATGCGGAACGGCGCGAACTTTGGGAAGACATCGTGAATCATCTTCCGTCTTATAAAATCATTCTTCCCACAAAAAGCCCCAATGAGGGAAAACCTGTATTTGCCAAAAACGAAGAGGGATGGGACAGGCCCTCTCACGTGATTCAACTTCATTGTGCCTATCCTTGCGAAACGCTGCACCTGCATTCCGACCCGGAACTTTTGCAGATTGCACGCAACACCTTGCACTACTATGGCTTTTCGCAGCGAGGATTCACGGAAACAATGAACGAACTCGGATTGAGTGCCTTCGTCATGGGAGCAAGGGTGAACTATGCTCCGCAAATTCTGAAAGAATCTTTGCGAACGCTTTGTCAGCGCCGGGAACATAACTTCTTGATTCGCGACGGTCACCACTGCTTGGAAAAAACCGCCCTCGTTGAGACGCTCAATTCCATGATGCTGCAAAGCGTGGAAGACGTGCTTCACCTCTTCCCTTGTTGGGACGCCACGCCCGCCTCCTTCCACAAGTTGCGAACCAAAGGAGCCTTCCTCGTGTCGGCAGCGTTTGACGGGAAAGAAGTCACTGAACTCAGTCTCACCAGTGAGCGCGGCAACCTTTGCACCGTCAAAAGTCCGTGGGAAGGAAGAAACGTCCTTGTTCGTTGCGGCAAGAAAAATGTCACCGCCCGTCTTCAAAACAATCTGATTCAATTTGAAACCAAACGCGGACAGACCTACCAAGTTCTCCCGCAATGATGCTGTCAAGAAAATCCCTTGCGCGGTCTTTCCCTCCATGAATGCTCTTTAATTGTCTCGTTAATTTTTTCATTCATTGAAAACGACATTAAGGAGGATTTTACACAACAAGAAGAAAGTTGTTCAAAGTTGTACTTGTTGTCGTTAAACAAAGAACTGTACACTATATACGAAAAACTATACACAAAAACTATGCAAACTATACACTGAACTATACATTGCACTGAAGATCAAATTGTTTTGGTGTGTATAGCTTGCGCAGAAACTATACACTAAACTATACACAAAAGCCTCCTAAACCCCTCCTGAAGGAGGGACTTTTATCCACGGATTGAACGGATGAAATGGTTTTCCGCGCCAACTCTTTTGAGACCACGGATTTCACGGATAAAACGGATTCCGCGCCAGCTCTTTGACTCTTTGTCTCTTTGACTCTTTGTCTCTTTGACCTTATTTTGAACACGAATGCTCATGAATGATTCACGAATTGTTTCATGAATTATTTTTCCGCCTAATGGTATTCGCGTTCCAAGCTTTGGTATTCGCGTACCAAGCTTTGGTACTCGCAGTACCAAGCCTTGGTA
>JBJEAG010000356.1:0-5461 GCA_051868855.1 Alloprevotella sp.
TTTGTTTCTCAGGCACTTGGATTTTTTACAAAAGTTTGTGCTGCGGAATCAAGGTCTTATAAGGACAAAGCGGAAGCCTGACACCAGAGCGTTGCCCCACATACTTTTCAAGGGGTTTAATCCGGTTTTTGTCTTTCCTAACTGACACAGAGTTTTGCAGGTGAGCCAGATTATACTCATTCTCCATACTTTTAGCGGACAGCAATAATAGTTTTTACCGCTTTTATTATTAACTGTCTGCTAAAGCACGAAAAGGAGTCGTGCGCCACCGCACGGCTCCTTTAAATTATATGTCAGAAATGATATTTCAGAAACTTCATTCTGCCTTCTTGGCTGCTTTCTTTGCAGAGGGCTTTTTGGCGGCAGGCTTCTTTTCTGCTGCTTTCTTTGCAGCGGGTTTCTTTTCTGCCTTTTCTGCTTTTGGAGCAGCCTTCTTGGCGGGTTTCTTTTCAGCGGGAGCAGCCTCCTTGTTCTCGAAACGGGCGAGCATGTTCTGGAGTTTGGAGATTTCCTTGTCCTTCAGTTCAAGTTCGTCACCCTGATTCTTGATGGTGGTGAGCAGGGAGTTGAGTTCCTCGTTGTCAATGTCAAGCGGATAGCGGTCGTTGACGCGGGTGATGAAGTCACCGAGGATGTTCATGTAGTTCGTGAAAGCATCGTAGGGTGAGTCATAGATTCCACGGTAGCCTCCGTAGCTGTTGGGCTTGGTGCTCATGAAGCGGAGGTTGTTGGAAGCCTGCAGATAGTCAAAGTCCTGCATGAGACGACGGTCGCGGCAGATGCGAACGCGGTCAGCAATGGAGTAGAGTTTGTCAATGGCTTCACGCTGCATGA
Organism: Alloprevotella sp.; assembly: GCA_051868855.1. Lineage (GTDB taxonomy): Bacteria > Bacteroidota > Bacteroidia > Bacteroidales > Bacteroidaceae > Alloprevotella. The sequence continues at coordinate 835 of JBJEAG010000356.1, forward strand.
CGTTGCCGAGCCAGGGAGAGAGGTCTCTTTCTTCGTCCACCCAGGAAGTGGGGTAGGTGACGGTGAGTTCGCCGGCAGACTTCATCTTGCTGCAAATCTCGGAGGGAGTGCTGAAAACGATTCCGCGTTCTTTGAACTGAGCGGGGAGTGCTTTCATGAACTCGAGGATGTTGGAAGAGAGCGGCTGGAAGATGCCGAGCGCGCAGAGTTCCATGAAGATGTTAACCACCTGTTCTTCCTCGGGAAGGTTGCCAATCCAGTTGGCGTAAGTGTCGGCAAAGAGGGGATACTCGCTCCAAGAGGAGTCGTTGAAACGGAAGGAGATGTCCTCGGAGAGGGAGTGGTCGCGGAGGAGGAGTTTCAGTTTGGGGTTGCGGTTGCAGTGGTAAACGAAGTGGGGACTCTTCCAACCGAGCACGTGTTTTGCACCTTCGGCGAGCATACCTTTGAATCCCATGGAAGCCACGAGTTCTCCGATTTCGTCAGAGTAGATGAGTGCGGAGTTGCGGAAGATTTTGGGTTCTTTTCCGAAGAGCGCCTTGACTTTTGCGCAGAGACGCTGCACTTCGTCGCGGAAGGTTTCGGGATTCTTGAGAGAGGAGAATCCGTGGGAGTAGGGTTCTGCGAGGAACTCTACGCAACCTTTCTCGTTGAGTTGCTGGAGGAGTTCAATGACCTGCGGAGCGTGGTTTTCGAGTTGTTCGATGGCGCATCCGGAGAGGGAGATGGCACATTTGAAGTAGCCGGGGTGAGCATCAGCCATTTCAAGCAGTGCTTCGATGGCGGGCACGTAGGAGCGCTCTGCGGTTTCAGTGATGGAGCGAGCGTTCTCGTAGTCGTCATAGTAGTAGTGGTCCGTGCCGATGTCGAAGAAACGATAGCGCTTGAGGTGGATGTTTTGATGTATCTCGAAATAAAGACAAACGGTTTTCATGATATGTGGAATATTAATGGATTAGTTGACTGTAAACATCGTAGATTTTCTTTCCGACTTTTTCCCAAGTGATTTGGTCCACTTCGTTCTTTCCTTCGACTTTGAGGTATTCGTGGAGAGATTCGTTGGTGCAGAGGGAGTACATGGCGTCAGCCATGGCGTTGATGTCCCAGTAGTCGGTTTTGATGCACTTGTCAAGGATTTCGGCGCATCCACTTTGTTTGGAAATGATGGAGGGCACGCCACATTGCATGGCTTCGAGGGGCGAGATTCCGAAGGGTTCGCTGACGGAGGGCATGACATAGACATCGGAGTCGGCGAAGGCTTCATAGACCTGCTTTCCGCGCATGAAGCCCGGGAAGTGGAAGCGGTCGGCGATGCCTCTGGCGGCAGCCATGTTAATCATGTCGTTCATCATGTCGCCGGAGCCTGCCATACAGAAGCGGATGTTTTGTGTGCGACGGAGCACGAGGGCTGCAGCTTCCACAAAGTATTCCGGACCTTTCTGCATGGTGATTCTGCCGAGGAAGGTGACGACTTTCTCTTTTTTGTTGGTGCGCTGTTTGCGACGTTCCGCCACCATGTCCAGAATGTCTTGCGAGAGAGGATAGACGGCGTTGTGCATGGTGATGCACTTTGCGGGGTCTTGGTGGTAGTGGTTGATGACGGTTTGGCGGGTGAGTTCGGAGACGCACATGATGCAGTCGGCGTGGTCCATACCGTCTTTTTCAATGCCATAGACCGTGGGGTTCACCTGTCCGCGTGAGCGGTCGAAGTCGGTGGCGTGCACGTGGATGACCAGCGGTTTTCCGCTGACATTCTTTGCGTGGATTCCGGCGGGGTAGGTGAGCCAGTCGTGAGCGTGGATGATGTCAAACTGCTGCTGACGGGCGATGACGCCTGCCACGATGGAGTAGTTGTTGATTTCATCCTGCAGGTTCTCGGGATAGCGTCCGGAGAAGCCGATGCATCCCAAATCGTCGGTGAGCCGATAGTTGAAGTCGGCATAGATGTGATCTCGGAGATCATAGTAAAGTTGGGGATCCATCTTGGTTCCGAGGCGCTCGCGCAGATAGTCAGGATTGACGTCGCGCCAAACGACGGGTGTTTCGCTCAAACCGATGATGTTCATGAAACTTTTGTCTTCATCGCCCCAGGGCTTGGGAAGACAGAAAGTAATGTGCATATCAGGCTGAGCTGCCAGACCTTTGGTGATGCCGTAGCTGGCTGTGCCAAGTCCGCCTAAGATGTGAGGAGGGAACTCCCAACCGAACATTAAGACTTTCATGATGTCAGATTTATGGATATTCGTTTTCAAATGGTCTTTTCCACGAGTGAGGTTGAAAATGCTTTGTGGGAGAAAGACCTTCGCTTTTGCCCTTTGGTCGCCAAAGGAGTGTTGTCCTATATATATATAATGTGTGGTTTCTATACCTTATTATATATATGTGCGGTGCGGGCGGAGCGATTTAGTAGGTTGAGTTATACTTTTCGAGTTGCTGCAGAGCACGAAGGATGCCGCTGACGTTCATGGCAAAGGAAATGGCGCCACGTCCGTGGAAGGGCGGGTTGCCGTCGAAAAGTTCGGGAATGGTTCCGACGCAATGGTAGAACAATTCCTCCTCGAAACCAATCAGTTGTCGTTCAATGTAGTTCACGCCGCTCATGCGATAGACGCGGAGATAGGCTTCCAAATAGAATCCGGTGAGCCAGGGCCAGGCGGTTCCTTGGTGGTAAGCAAAGTCACGCTGCGTCTGCTGTCCGACGTACATCGGATTGTAGCCGCCGCTCTTGGGGGAGAGGGAGCGAATTCCCTTCGGGGTGACAAGTTCTTTGGTGCAGATGTCGAGCACAGACTTGCGTTCCTTCATGTCGAGCGGAGAGAAGTCGAGTGCGATGGCGAAGAGTTGGTTTGGACGAACGCTCCAATCCATCATCTGACCGTCCACATAGTCAAGCAGATAGCCGTGTTCGTTCAAGAACACATCTTTGAAGGATTTGGCGAGTTTTTCTGCTTCCTTTCCGGCTTCGGCTGCCACTTCGGCGTGACCTTCACCCGGGTTGTCGGTGAGAATTTGCTCGTAGAATTTCAGGGCATTATACCACAAGGCGTTGAACTCTACGATATAGCCGGAGCGGGGCACGATGGGTCGTCCGCCGGACTGCGAGTTCATCCAAGTGATGGCGTGGTCGCGTCCGTTGGCATAGAGCAATGCATTTTCGTGAATGAAGAGGTTGGGATGTTTTCCGCTGCGAATATATTCAATGATGTCGCGCAGCAAGACACCATATTTTTCAAAGCAAGCAGTGCGGGAAGTGTATTTTGCATATTGCTGGATGCACCAAATCGCCCAGAGCAGGGTGTCGGGTTGCTCCATCTCGTAGATGTCCACTTCGAGCGGTTCTTTGCGGATGAGATTGTAGATGGCTTTGCTTGCGGTTGCCATGTACATTTCAAATCTTTCTTGTTCTCCGATGGCGAGGGTGAGACCCGGCATGGAGATGAACGTGTCGCGAGCGCGGGGCTTGAACCAAGGGTAGCCGGCGAGGAGATAGTTCTCACCGTCTTTGGTCACGCGGAACTGGTGGGCTGCATTGACGAGACAGTGATAGAAGCTGTCGCGGTGGTCAAGGCTTTCACGTTCCTTTTCGAGCAGCACGCTGATTTCTTTCGGTTTGATGGGCGCGATGCCGGCGCTGAAGATGATGCTCTCGCCTTTCTTGATGGGCATTTCGAAGTAGCCCGGAGTGAGGAGGTCTTCAGTGGATTCATAGCCGCGCTCACGTTCTTTGGGATATTCGAGCCCTCGATACCAGTCGGGGCAATAGTTCCAGACAGCCTTCTTGCTGGTTTGCATGTAGAGGTCGGGATAGCCTTGATAGAGACACATGCGAACGCCGTTGCTCACTTCTTCGTAGCTGCTGTCGGCAGTTCCGTTCTCGTGGGTCCACTGGCGAACGCTGCGGAAGGCGAGGAAGGGTCGCAGGCGCAGGGTGGTGGCGGAGTGGGCGTCGAGCAAAGTGTAGCGAACGTAGATGCGATGAATGGAAGTGTCGAAAAGAATTTCCTTTTTGAGGAGGACGCCTCCCACGCGGTAAGTCCAGGTGGGAACTTGTTCCCATTCAAAGCTGACGATGTATTTGTGTCCCTTGGGACTGTAGTTCTCTCCTTGGTATTTGTGCAACCCGAGGTTAAATTCGGCTCCGTGCTGAATGACCGTTTCGTCGAGCGATGAAAGCAACACGTGGTTCTCATCGTCAAGTTCGGGAACGGGGATTACGAGCAAGCCATCGTACTTTCGGATGTTGCAACCGACCAAAGTGGTGGAGCAATACGCGCCTGACCTGTTTGTGATCAACATCTCCTTGTAGAGAGAGTCTTGCAAATTGGTCATTTGCGATTTGTCAAATCTTAGATAGCACATGGTATTTAGATGATTTAAGGTAGTAAGATTTCGATGCAATTTTCCCTTGTGGGGAAAGTCTAAAGTTTTAGGTTTTGCATACGTGCTCCCAAAAGTAGATAAAAATTTATTACACAAAAAAGTTTTTACGAAAAAAATTGCTTTCTTGCCCTTTTTGTCGGGTTTCACGCAAAAAAACTACCTTGAAATTTGCCAAAAAGGGGTTCTCTGACTAATTTTGCTTTGAATTTCAAACAGCACCTTCATCGCGCAGTTTGAAAAGACAACC
>JBJEAG010000357.1:0-5426 GCA_051868855.1 Alloprevotella sp.
GCAACTTTCCGACCGTAACCACGTGCAGGGCGGACGCGATGAATCGCGTCCCTACCCGCAATCATCACCTTCTCGATGATAACGAGTCGGGTAAATGATTGGAAAACAGATGTTTTTAGGAAACAACGGAGACAACCTTGAACAACTTATTCTGGTTGCCTTGGTTGTCTCTGTGGTCGGTTTTAAAATTATGGCTGTGGTCGTCTTTAACTATGGCTGTTCGCTAAACTGTCTTGAAATGTATGATTACCGTCCGGTAAAAGTTCCTTATTCTCAGAAGTCTTCTCTGCTCAGTTTGAAGGTCACGGGAACTGTGACCCACGTTCTCACGGCGTTGCCGTATTGCTTTCCGGGTTTCCAGCGCGGCAGGAGACGAGCGACGCGGACGGCTTCTTTTTCCAGCAATCTGTCGGGGCTGCTGACGGTTTTGATTTCACCGATGCTGCCGTCTTTTTCCACGACAAACTTCAGAATCACTTTGCCTTGAATGCCATTTTCCTGGCAGAGCAGAGGATATTTCAAATTGCGGGCGATGAAGGACATCAGAGCCGCATTGCCGCCGGGAAACTCCGCGGGTTGGGAGACGGTTTCGTAGATGGCGTTGTCGGAGGCGGCAGAAGTGCCGGCATTGTCAGCCGTGGCGTCGCCATAGTAGAAAATCTTGCGCATCTCCATGAAAAGCAGATTTCCGTCTGCGTCAAACAATTTATATTCCGTCCAGTTTCCATTTTTGTCGGTCTTCACGTCCTTCAACGTGCCTTGCAGCATCCAAGAGCCTCCGCCATAATCATACTCCATGTCCATCCCGCCGGGCAGCGTGGCGGTGGCGTCGTAATGATATTCCACTGCATCCTCTTCACCTTCTTCGTGGCAGATGAAAGGCGGAGCGGTGATGGAGAAACTTTGTCTGGTGCATCGTCCCTGCAGGTCAAAGACGTAAGAGTTCCCGATTGAACTTTCGCTGCCATCACTGCGTTTCCAACTGCCTTCGTAGGAAATATCGAAGTTGGAGATATCCCTAACGTAGTCCGCACTGACTTGAAGAGGACCAAAAGTGCCGGTGACTTTCACTTGGTTGCCCTGACGCTTGAAGTCATATTCCGCAGTTTTGTTGATTTGGGAATCATAGACGGCAATGTTCGTCAAGTCTCCCTCTTCGGTGAAATTATAGACATGGGCGAAGTTGGCAAACGGCGGACTGTCGTAGGATTCGAAAAAAGACTTGGGATAGGAGCGCATGTGGTGGACGCTCTTGACATTCCCCTTCAGCATGAACAAACTGCGCTCCGTCAGTTTCACGTCTTCCGCCTCGCTGTTCGTTTGCTGCGGTTCCAAAGAAAGCGAGAGGAAGGAAGGCTCATCGCTGTAGAGGTTTCCGTCTTTTCCCGCCATAAGTTTGAAATAGGGTCTTTCTCCCTCGGGAGTCAGTTGGTCTGCCACGGGAATGCTTGAATGATAAGGATAGATTTCGTGAGAGAAGAGCACGCCGTCCTTCTCTGGTTTCCCGGCAAAGACAAAGGACATTTGCATGCGCATTCCGTTGTCCTGCGTATAGGAAAAGGCAGTGAGATGAAGCAACACGTAACCGTCTTTTTGCTCTAAATCAGCAGAAGCGTAGCCGCCGTCAGTATAGACATCTGATTCGCCCATGTAGCTTCCAAAATGTTTGCGGGAGAAGTTTGTCAGTTCCACTTCCTCGACAAGACTGCGCGACACATAACGGTCGGAATTGCCTTCAAAGTAGAACTCCACCCAACCGTCTTTCTCTTCCCCGAAAAAGGAGTAAGGTGCGGAAATCTTGCCCACCACGTTTCCCGAGACGGGAGCGGTTCTGACGTTGACGCCGTTTCCTTTCAGCGTATAGAACTTTCTTTGCGCCTGCATTGGGAGCACAAAGCAAAGAGTGAGCACACAGATGGCAAGCAGACAGCGTAAAGCACTGTTTGTTGTCGTTTTCATGATAAATAAGGATTAAGGTTAAATACTAATATATAATACGTTGTCCTTTAAGGTTACATATTCCCCCACTCTTTCAGGACTGCAGCACCTTCAGAAAATTTTCCGGCGAGCGGTCCATGCGCCCCTGAGCGTAGGGCGGGAGGTTCAGCGAGAACGTGCCGGGGATGGAGGTGACGTCGAAATATTGCCGAACGATGGCTGCCATGTTGAAAGAAAGACGGTCTCCCTTTTTCACAAGGCGCACGCCACAATCGCGGAGAAGTTCGCGGTCTCCTTCGTGACGCCGCATCCACTGAAAGAGAAGCCAGTAGGCACAGGGAGTGCCGAGACGCAGGAGCGTCGGCGCAGACTCATCGTAGGTCTCATCGCCCAAGGCGCACAGCAGTTCCTCTGCCTCGCCGGCAGTTTGGCACGTGGGCAAGAGTTGTTCCAACATTTTGCGACGGTCGATGGCGGTGGAGACGGCGACGAAAGGGGCGAGTGCCGAACGACTCCACTGAAGTTTTCGGGTTTGGCGAAGCCGAACGGCGCCCTTGAGGAACGTGCCTAAATAAGCCTTGCTGCACGAAGAGACCACGACGTTGAAGAGTTCCCAAAAGCGGGCGGAGTCCAACTGCGGCAACACGTTCTCTCCCAACAGCCATCCCGCGGTGCGGAACTCCGCCACGGAAAGTGACTGAAGCAGTGACAGAACGGCGGCGGGACTGTCGTGGAGACAGGCTTGCAAAAGTTTTTGCTGAAGTGCGGGGTTGTGGCGATGAACGACAGACATGGGATTTTGAATTATCTGCGGTCTAAACGCACCACGTTCTCCACGTGGTGAGTCTGGGGAAACATATCGACCGGCTGCACGGCGGTGACGCGATAGTCAGCATCCAAAAGAGCAAGGTCGCGCGCCTGAGTGGCTGAGTTGCAGCTGACATAGACAATGCGGCGCGGGGCGGCGAGCAGGATGGTCTTGATGACATCGGCGTGCATTCCGGCGCGGGGCGGGTCGGTGATGATGACATCGGGACGACCGTATGTCTTCACGAAATCGGCGGTGAGAATGTCCTTCATGTCGCCGGCAAAGAAGAGCGTGTTGTCCAAACCGTTGAAGCGGGCATTTTCCTTGGCATCCTCGATGGCCTCCGGAACATATTCAATGCCTATCACCTGACGTGCGCTGCGAGCCACGAAACTGGCAATGGTGCCCGTGCCGGTGTAGAGGTCATAGACCAAATCCGTCGGTTTCAGCTCCGCAAAGTTGCGCGCCACCTTGTAGAGTTCGTAGGCTTGTTCCGTGTTGGTCTGATAGAAACTCTTCGGTCCGACTTTGAAGCGGAGACCTTCCATTTCTTCGATGATGAAGGGCGTGCCGAAATGGGTGTGAACGGGCAGATCGCCGATGGTGTCGTTGCACTTGAGGTTGTTCACCCAAAGCAGAGAGGTGATTTCGGGGAAGGTGGCGTGAACGTGATCCAAGAGTTCACGTGCCTGTGTCTCTTCCTCCGCGTTGCGAATGGAGAACTGAATCAACAGCATGACTTCTCCGGTGGAAGAGGTGCGCAACATGAGGTTGCGCAAAAGTCCCGTGGCGGAGCGGAGGTTGAAGAACGAGAGTCCGTGCGCCAAGGCGTAGTCACGAATGCCGTTTCTGATTCGGTCGTTGAGGCTGTTCATCAGAGAGCAGGATTTGATGTCGAGAATCTTGTCAAACGCTCCGGGGATGTGGAAACCGAGGGCGTTCATGTTGTCGAACTCCTCGCCGGAGCCCACTTCCTCTTCCGTCAGCCAGCGCTTGTCGGAGAAACCGAACTCAAGTTTGTTGCGATAGTGCGTCTGACGGACGCTGCCGAGAATCGGGCTAATCTCGGGCAACTCCACCTTGGCAATGCGCTGCAGGTGGTCGGTGACTTGCTGCTGCTTGTAGTGCAGTTGCTTTTCGTAGGGCAGACATTGCCATTTGCAGCCGCCACACACGCCGAAATGCTGACAGAAAGGCTGCACGCGGTCGGGAGACTGACGATGGAAACGAATGATTTCCGCTTCGGCATAGCTGTGCTTCTTGCGGCGCACCTGCAAATCAACGACGTCACCCGGCACGGCGTAGGGCACAAAGACCACGAGGTCGTTCACGCGAGCCAAGGCTTTGCCCTCAGCAGCGATGCCGGTGATTTCTATGTTTTCTAAAACGGGGAGGGGTTTCCTTTTTCGGGACATTTATGATTATCGTTTTGAAAGAGGTTTTACTATATATATAATAATGTATAGGTGAAACGACGCCGGCATCAAAGTTTGCGGCGGAGACGACAGAGCAACTCGGGCATGGCATAGTCGTCCAACTCCTCCGCAGGCACAGCCAGACAACCGGGCGGCAAGGAGTGTTCCGAGGTTTGGAGGGCATAGAAGTCGGCATGGAGCAGACGGTGAGTCAGTTGGTGCTTCACGTCGCGTGCCACCTCACGCCAGCCTTCGGCGGCAGAAAGATGTTGCAGAACGAAAGGATGTTGCAGAATTTCCGAAAACTCGGGACGGTGGTCAAATTCCAAAAGCGGGAACTCATAGAGTCCCTGCCAGATGTCTCCCGCCGCACGGCGATACAACCAAACACCCTTCGGCGACTCCACATAAAGATAAACGAAATGACGCTCTTTGACCTGAGGACGCCGTGCCTTGACGGGAAAATCTTGCTGGGCGTTTCGCGCAAAAGCCACACAGGCATCGGAGAGCGGACAGGCGGAGCAATCCGGCGAAGTGACGGTGCACTGCAACGCACCGAAATCCATCAACCCTTGATTGTAGTCTGCGGCATGAGCAGCGGGCAGAAGGTTTTGGGCAAGTTCGGCATAGTACTTCTTCCCCTGCGTGGTGTCAATGGGTGTGTCAATGCCGAAGAAACGAGACAGGACGCGATAGACGTTGCCGTCCACAACGGCTACGGGAAGGTCGAAGGCGAAGGAGCAAATGGCGGCGGCAGTGTAGTCGCCAATGCCGGGAAGTTTTCTCACCTCATCGTATGTTTCAGGGAAACCGCCGCGAGCCACGATGAGACGTGCTGCCTTCAACATGTTCCGTGCCCGACTGTAATATCCCAATCCCTGCCAAAGCCTCAACACTTCATCTTCGGTGGCTGCGGCGAGTGCTTCCACGTCTGGAAATGCCGTGACGAAGCGTTCATAGTAACTTCTCCCCTGCACCACCCTCGTTTGCTGCAGAATGATTTCCGAGACCCAAATGCGATAGGGGTCGGCAATGCCTCGCCAAGGCAGTTCGCGACGGTGCGCCGCATACCATTCTATCACTGAGTGGGCAAAGTCCATAGGAGGTAGAGAGGGGGAAAGAGGGGGTAAAGAGGGGTAGAGAGGGGTAGAGAGGGGTAAAGAAAGTAAAGAGGGGTAGAGAAGGGTAAAGAGAGGTCTGAGAGGTTTGAGAGTTTGAGAGGTTTGAGAGGTTTGAGAGGTTTGAGGGTTTGAGAGGTTTGAGGG
>JBJEAG010000358.1:0-5412 GCA_051868855.1 Alloprevotella sp.
GACCAAGCCCGAAGCCGATAGCAACGCAGCAGATTGGCTATTATGACACACCGCCCTAAGTTCTTTCCATGAATGTTCATCATTGTCCTCATTAATGTCACATTAAAGAATTAATGAAGAATTAATGAATCAATTAATGAGCATTAATGGAGGGGGTGATGCTTGCACTATGCTAATACCAAAGCCAACTTACTTCACAATGACTTTCTTGTTGCCAACGACATAGAAGCCGGCGGGGAGTCCGCTCAAATCAGTTGTTCCCGCAGGAAGGATGCGGACGGTGCGACCGAAGGCATCCACCACACGCACAGCGCCGTTCTTCGCGTCAGCCACGGAGGGACGAACGGAAGAGGTCGGGTCATCGTAGGCATAAATCGCAATGGGCTGCTGACCGGAGGTGTAGCAAGCAAAGCGGGGAGCACCGGAGTTGTAGCGCATCGCACGGTTGCCATGGGCAGGCGAGAGAATGTCGGCGTAGGTCATTGCAGAGTTGGAAGAGAGCGAGATGGTCCACCAAGCGTCTTCAGAAGAGTTGTCGGCGAGCGAGTGAAGTTTGTTGTCGGAAGAGGTGAGTCCCAACCACGTCACGTCGGCAGCACAGAAGATGCTCCACTTGCCCGACTGACCGCAGTCGCGCAGTTCGAGTTCGTAGGGCAGAGACTCCGAGGTACTGACCTCCGTGGTGAGCGAAGTTTTGGCAGCATCGTCAAACTCCACGGAAACCGACGTGCGAACGTTGTTGTTCGCGCTGCTCAGTGCCACGTTTTTGTCGGGACACACAATCAAGAACTTCAAACCCTGCACAAGGTCTTTTTCGTCTGTGAGGAGAGTGTAGGTGCGCTCACCCGTGGGCAGTCCGCCCGGTACGCTGTAGGAGGCACTGACCACTTCGCTCTGACGAGTGCCGAGGAAGGCATAGGCAGACAGCGTGCAACTGCGGTTGATGGTGACTTCGACGGGGGAACTTCCCGTTTGCCAGTCGTCGCTGTTGATGCGCCAGAAGATGGTGGCGCCGGCAGTTTCGCAGGTGATGGTGACTTTCGTGCCAACTTCCACCGTCGAGCCCGAAGGAAGACTGAAGGCGGGAGCATCCAAATCAGGAAGCGGTTCGGAACCGCCACCGCCGCCTTCATAGTTGTCGGGGTCGAACGGCGTGGAGGTGAGGCTGCCCCAAACATATTGCTCCAAGCCCGGGAAATCGATGAACGGGTTGCGGTTCTTCTGAATGCCATAGACCGCATTGTTGCGAGCAATCTCTTTTTCGCTCACAGGGTCTTGGGCAGCCCAACGAAGGAGCATCTGCAGTGCCCAAGAGGTGTAGGCTGTGTAGGAGTCGCCGGAAAGCATGGGAGAACTCCAGGAAGCAATCTTGTCTTCGTAGCAGGTTGCCATGTAGAAATAGGAGCGGGCGAAGTCGCCTTTATACTCATCCGCCGGTTCAAAGACCGTGCCGGAGTAGCCGCTGACGGTGCATTTTCCGAGTTTACTGAAACCACCCGAAGACTGCCAAGTTTCACCGTTTGTTTCCCCGAAAGGATAGTTGGAACGGCGACCGTTGCAATAGCCATCGGTGGGATAGACATGGAAGAGGTCTGTGTACATGGGTTTTGCGTCGTTGAACCAACTTTTCGGGAAGGAGTGCTCACGGTTGTAGGCATCCCCCTCTTTGCTGTAGTTCTTTCCTTGCGCCGAGCCGCCGGGCACGTAGGAAGTGATGTTGGAATACATATCCCAAATCTTCCCATCGGGACGCACGTCGGTGGTTTTGTAGTCATCCCACAGGTTGTCGTAACTGCGGGCGGTGTGACTGGAAATGGCGTTGTGGAGCGCGGTTTTGAGTGCTTTTCCGCTCTTACCTTTTGCGCCGCTGTAGTAGCCGGCGGGAATTTGAGCGAAGAGAACAACTGAACAGAGGTTCAGAATCGCCAGAAAACAAAGTCTGGAAATGTTTTTCGTGTACATTATATATTATATAAGTTGTGATTAGTGGGGACGCCTTTGGGGCGGTTTTCCTCCGAGAAAAGAGTTTGGAAGAGGAAAGTTCCCCGTTTTTGCCAAGCAAAGGTAGCAATAAAAGTCCATCTACCTACGAATGAGGGGAAACTTTGCGGTGATTCTCTGAAAATCTACGTAACTTTGCCCCTAACAATACGTCATCTCATGCAAAAGTCTCTTCTTTTCTTCCTTTTCATGGTCGCCGGCATGCTCGGCGTGCAAGCAGAAAGTTGGACGGCGGAGAACGTGCCCATCCCCTATCTGAAGGATGCCACGAAATATGTCTCCGACCCGGAAAACATTCTGCAAGCACAGTCCCGCGCCCGAACGGACAGCATTCTCTTCCGTTTGGAAAAGGACAAGGGCGTGCAAACCGTGGTGGTCGTCGTGAAAAGACTGAAAGGCGATGCCCCCTACGAGTTCGGAATGGAACTGGCACGGAAATATAGAATCGGAGCGGCGAAACAAAACACCGGTCTGATTATCGTGTTGGCGACGGAGGACCGCTCCTACCAAATTCTGACCGGAACGGGACTGGAGGGCACACTGCCCGACGCCATCTGCAGAAGGGTGCAGAACCGAGTGATGGTGCCGCACTTGAAGAAGCAGGAGTGGGACGCTGCGATTGAAGAGACCGTGAAAGCGCTCGACGGCATCATTCGTCAAGACGAAACGGTGCGCAAGGCGCTGGACAGCGACGACGAAGAAGACGTGGTGCTCGGACTGACCGCGCTGATTCTCTTTGGCATCTTCATGCTGGTCATTCTGCTTGCTGCCGCCAAAAGCAACCGCTGCCCGAGTTGCAAGCAAGCCATGATGAAGGTGGTCAAGAGAGAACGACTCAGAATCTCCAACCACAAGAACGTCATCCGCGTCGTGAAACGCTGCCCGCGCTGCGGTCACGAGAAAGTGGAACTCACGGAAGACGATTCGTCGGACTCCGGACTCGGCGAAGCCGCAGCCTGGGGAGCCATGGCGGGCATGATGAGCGGACACTCCCGCGGCGGTTTCGGCGGAGGTTCATTCGGCGGCTCGTTTGGCGGAGGCATGTTTGGCGGAGGCGGCAGCGGCGGACGATTCTGAACGACTACCCCACCCTTCATCCATCAAAATCAATAGCATATTCACCATTTTAAATTCTTATTCTTATATGTCAAAACCTATTTCCAAAGGAACCATCGCACTGATTTTCTTCGGTGCAGTCATTGTGGTGCTCGTGCTGGGCACACTCTCTTCCTACAACGGACTCGTCTCGAAAGAAGAAACTGTCAACACAGCGTGGAGCAACCTCCAAAGCCAGTATCAAAGACGCGCTGACCTCATCCCGAACCTCGTGAACACCGTGAAGGGCTACACCACCCACGAAAACGAGACGCTGCAGCAGGTCGTGGAAGCACGCGCCAAAGCCACCTCGCTCATGGTGAACGCAGAAGACCTGACGCCCGAGAGAGCCAAACAAATCCAAGAGGCTCAAGGTGAACTATCCAACCTCGTCGGAAGACTGCTCGCGGTGCAAGAAAGCTATCCCGAACTGAAAGCAAGCGAGCAATTCTCTGAACTGCAGGCACAACTGGAGGGAACGGAGAACCGAATCGCCGAGAGCCGCCGCGCCTACAACGAAAGCGCGAAGGAGTTCAACGTGAGTGTGCGCAAATTCCCCACCAACCTCGTGGCAAGCATCTTCGGATTTGAACGTAAGACGCAGTTCGAAGCACAAGCCGGCGCAGAAAACGCTCCCACCGTTAGTTTCTAAAGCATACACCTTATTATATATATAAGAAGTAAACAGAATTCAAAAATTAAACTTCTCCAACACGTAATCCTCCCAATCCCGTGGACAGCAAACAACGTTACATGATGCGTGGCGTTTCCGCCATGAAAGAAGACGTTCACAACGCCATCAAGCACATCGACAAAGGACTTTTCCCGCAGGCATTCTGCAAAATCATTCCCGACATTCTCGGCGGAGACCCGGAATATTGCAACATCATGCACGCCGACGGCGCGGGCACGAAGTCTTCGCTCGCCTACATGTACTGGAAAGAGACGGGCGACCTCTCCGTTTGGAAAGGCATTGCGCAAGATGCGCTTGTCATGAACACCGATGACCTGCTCTGCGTCGGTGCAGTCGATAACATCCTCGTCAGTTCGACCATCGGCAGAAACAAAATGCTCATTCCCGGCGAAGTGATTTCCGCCATCATTAACGGAACGGACGAACTGCTGGGACAACTCCGCGACATGGGAATCGGCATCTATGCCACCGGCGGCGAAACTGCCGACGTTGGCGACCTCGTTCGCACCATCATCGTGGACTCCACCGTGACCTGCCGAATGAAAAGAAAGGACGTCATTGACAATGCCCGCATCCAACTGGGCGACGTCATCGTCGGACTTTCCTCCTGCGGACAAGCCACCTACGAAACGGAATACAACGGCGGCATGGGTTCCAACGGTCTCACCTCTGCCCGCCACGATGTCTTTGCAAAATATCTCGCAGAGAAATATCCCGAAAGTTTCGACAAAGCCGTGCCCGAGGAACTGGTCTATAGCGGAAACTACCGTCTGACTGACGCCGTCGAAGGCTCTCCGCTGAACGCCGGAAAGTTGGTGCTCTCGCCGACAAGAACCTACGCACCGGTCATCAAAGCCCTGCTCGACGAAATGCGCGCCGACATCCACGGCATGGTGCATTGCACCGGCGGCGCACAGACCAAGGTGCTCCACTTCGTCGGAGACAACTGCAAGGTCATCAAGGACAACATGTTCCCCGTGCCCCCGCTCTTCAAGGCGATTGCCGAGCAAAGCGGAACGGACTGGGCAGAGATGTATAAGGTCTTCAACATGGGCCACCGCATGGAAATCTACGTGCGTCCCGAATTGGCAGAAAAGGTCATCGCACTGAGCGAAAGCTTCCACATTGACGCACAAATCGTGGGACGCATCGAGGAAGGCGAAAAATCGCTGACCATTCAGAGCGAGTTCGGCACGTTCCACTATTGATTGGTTTTCTGATAATTTTCTTGTCCCAACTTTTTCCTGAAAACATGAACGTTCCCTCTTTCGTTTCTCACTCTTTCTCACACAGAGCCGCCCGAGTGACTCTGTGTTTTCTGTGTCTTTCGGGCAGTGCCTCCCTCTCCGCGCTAGCCCAAAGCAGCGTGCCGCCCGTGGTGCATCCGACCATCGGTGAGACGGTCGTTTCCGACGACGGCAAACTTACCATCCGCCTCATCGGCAAAAGACAAAACTACGGAGGATCGGCTGACACACGCGACGAAGCCATCAACTCGCCGAAGTCCGTCCACATTCATCCGAACGGAAAGAAATATTACGTGAACTCTCTGGAAGGCGGCACGACCGTGGTCTTCGAAAGCGAGACCAATCGAAAACTGAAGGTCATCAAACACAACTTCT
>JBJEAG010000359.1:0-5364 GCA_051868855.1 Alloprevotella sp.
TTGCCCAAGGGTTGTCCAATGGTTGTCCAATGGGTGTTCAATGGTTGTCCAATGGGTGTTCAAGGGTTGTCGCTGGTCGTTCCGCTTTGTCTTTCGCAGTTTTGAAGGACAACAGAGACAACTTTTGGATTTCAACGCCGGTATTTCCATTTTGTGCAGTCTTTTTCAGTGCCTCCAAACGAAAACTTCCCCGGCGGAACGAACCGTCGGGGAAGCGTGTGATGGAGAAGACGGGGCGGGACTTCAGAAACGAGCAACGTGCCGAAGCCGCCTTGCTTCAAAGATTATTTCAAGTTCGGGTTGATTTCGCCCCACTTGGAGATTTCGGGAACAATCTGCAGTGTGACGAGTTCATCGCGCATCTTGCAGAGGTGTTCATAGCTTGCGTCGAGGGCAGCCATTTCTTCGGCAGTTCCTTCGGGCATCTTGTAGGTGCAACCGTTTTCATCGAGCGTGGTGTCCATCGCCATCATGATGTGGTTGTACTTGTCGTTGGAAACGTATGTTCCTGCAGGCCACTGGAACTTTTCGCCGCCCATGACGGAACGAATCATTTCCACGGAGCAGTAAGCCGGGCTCTGCCAAGAACTGCGTCCGCGAAGTTCGATGATTTTTGCACCGCCCTGAACCACGTCGTGACGAAGTTTTTCCCAATCTTCCTGAGTGAATTCGGGCGTACCGATGAGTTCGCTGAGTGCTTTGCCTGCCACCATCACCTTGCTGCCGAAGACTGCCATGGCTTCGCCGTGACCGCCGTAGGTGCGGCAACCGGTGATTTCGCTGCTCTTCACGCCAAATTTCTTGGTGAGTTCACTGCGCAGACGAGTGGAGTCGAGTGCGGCAAGTGTGGTCACCTGAGAGGGTTTCAGACCGGAGTAGAGCAGAGTGACGAGACCGGTGAGGTCTGCGGGGTTGAAGATAACCACCACGTGCTTCACGTCGGGGCAGTACTGTTTGATGTTCTTGCCCAAGTCTTCGGCGATTTTGCAGTTGCCGGCGAGCAAGTCTTCGCGTGTCATGCCTGCTTTGCGGGGAGCACCGCCGGAGGAGATGATGTATTTTGCATCTTTGAAAGCCTCTGCCACGTCAGTGGTAGCGGTGAGATTGACACCGTCATAGCCGCAGTGGAACATTTCTTCCATCACGCCTTCCATGCCGGGAGCATAGACGTCATAGAGGCATACATTCGGGGTGAGTTGCATGGTGAGAGCGGTCTGAACCATAGTGGAACCAATGGCGCCACCGGCACCTACGATAACCAATTTGTCTTCTGTAAGAAAAGCCATTTCTGATAGAGGTTTATAAATAGATAGATATGTGAATTCAAAAGACAGGAAACCGGAGAGAAACGGCAGAGAGCCGCGCCGTCTCAGATTTGCCGCAAAAGTACAAAACTTAAGTTGTATCTGGGGGATGTGAGTGTTAAATTTACTTTTCGTTTGTGCGCAACTTCGGGCTTCCTTTCAAGAACGTGCGAGAGGTCTTGAAGCAGGTTGTAAAGTCAAAGTTAAGAGAGAAATATGCTTTCATTCAAAAAAATGCCCTATATTTGCACGTTCAAAAGTGTGGATATACACTAAACTGTCCCAAAGACACCATTTATATATAGGAGGTCTGCGGGGAAGTACCGCTCAAAAGCCAATAATCAAATTAATCAAATAATCATCTCAAAAACACAAAATGCAAAACAAAGGATTTGTTAAAGTAATTGCAGTGTTGCTGACTTTAATCTGCCTGTTCTACCTCTCCTTCTCTTTCGTGACAGGAAAATACGAGAAGAAAGCTGAGGAACTGACGGCGCAGGGAAAAGACGGTGCAGCATACCTTGACTCCATGCGCAATGAGAAGGTCTTCCTCAACTGGAAAACCCTCAAGGAATGCGAAGAACTGCAAATCGGTCTCGGCCTTGACCTCAAGGGCGGTATGAACGTGGTGCTCGAAGTCAGCGTGCCTGACGTGGTGAAAAACCTTGCCGGCGAAAGCGCAACTGACGCCAAGTTCGTCAAAGCCTACGGCGACGCCGTGGCACAGGCAAAGAAAGGAAACGTGGACTTCGTCGAAGCCTTCGTCAACACCTACCGCGAACAGAACGGAGCGGACAAACTCGGTGGCGTCTTTGCTTCCAAACTCAAAGAAAAGAACATCTCTTACAACTCCACCGACGCTCAAGTGCAGAAAGCACTGAACGAGGAAGTGGCTGCCGCAGTTGAAAACTCCAACAAGGTGGTGCGCTCTCGTATCGACCGCTTCGGCGTGGCTCAGCCGAACATCCAAATCCTTCGCGGAAAAGGACAAATCGGTCAAATCATGGTGGAAATGCCGGGCATCAAGGAACCCGAACGTGTCCGCAAACTCCTCCAGGGAAGCGCCAACCTTGAGTTCTGGGAGACTTATACGCTCAATGAAATCTATCCCGCACTGCAGGCTCTTGACACTCGTCTCGCTAAGGGCGACGTTGCCGACACCGCAGCCGTGGATTCCACCAAAGCCGAAGCCGCAAAGGCTGCTCAGGACGCTGCCGCACAGCACCCGCTGCTGAGCAAACTCGTTCAGGTGCAGGGCATGGCTCCCAACGGATGTGTCGTGGGTTACGCTCTTGCTGCCGACACCGCTGCCGTGAATGCTCTCGTGCAAAGCGAAGCCGCACAAACTGCACTGCCCGCAGACCTCCAACTCGCTTGGGGCGTGAAACCGGCAGAAGGAATGAAGGCTAATATCTTCGAACTCTATGCTCTCCGCAAGGTGAACGGACGTCCCTCTATGGAAGGCGACGTGATTGCCGACGCCAAGGACGACTTCGACCAGAACCACCAACCCATCGTCAGCATGACCATGACCACCAACGGTTCTCGCGACTGGGCAGCTCTGACCAAGAAGAACCTGAAGAAATGTGTGGCAATCGTCTTGGACGGTTATGTCTATAGCGCTCCCGTCGTGCAGTCTGAAATCACCGGCGGCAACTCTCAAATCTCCGGTCACTTCACCACCGACGACACCCGCGACTTGGCAAACGTGCTGAAGAGCGGTAAGATGCCTGCCCCGACCAAAATCGTGCAGGAAGAAACCGTTGGTCCGAGCCTCGGTGCCGCCTCCATCAAAGCCGGCTTCACCGCCTGCGTTGTGGCATTCGTGCTCCTCATGATTTTCATGTGCCTCTTCTACGGCTTCACTCCGGGCATGGTTGCCAACTGCGCTCTCTTGCTCAACTTCTTCTTCACCTTCGGCGTGCTCATCAGTTTCCAAGCTGCTTTGACCATGAGCGGTATTGCCGGTATGGTGCTCTCGCTCGGTATGGCTGTCGATGCCAACGTGCTGATTTATGAACGCACCAAAGAAGAACTCCGCGCCGGAAAGAACATCAAGACGGCTCTCGCCGATGGCTACGGCAACGCCTTCAGCGCCATCTTCGACTCCAACTTGACGTCCATCATCACCGCCATCATCCTCTACAACTTCGGTACAGGACCTATCCGCGGCTTCGCCATGACACTCGGTATCGGCATCTGCGCCTCCTTCTTCACTGCAGTTTGGCTCACCCGCATGGCATACGAACACTTCCTCAACCGCGACAAGTGGCTCGGTCTGACCTTCACCACCAAACTCAGCCGCAACTTCCTGCGCAACACCGCAGTGAACTTCATGGGCAAGGCTCGCGTTTCCATGACACTGTTCGTTGCTGCCGCAGTCATCAGCATCGGCTTCTTGAGCATCCGCGGTCTCTCCAAGGGTATTGACTTCACCGGCGGTCGCAACTATGTCATCGAGTTTGAACAGAAGGGCGTCACTCCCGAACAGGTTCGCAAAGCCGTGGCAGAGAAAGTCAATGCAAAAGACCCGAACGCCATGGTGAGCGCAATTGCCATCACTACCACTAACAACGAAGCCGTTCGCCTCACCACCAACTATCGCATCGACGACGACAGCGAGAACATCGACCAGGAAGTGGAACGCTTCATCTTCGACGCTCTCCACGAGGCAAACCTCATCAAGGCTGACTACGCCACCTTCATCGACCGTGACAACCACGCCGGAGGTTCCATCGTTTCCGCACAGAAAGTTGGTCCTACCGTGGCAGCCGACATGGCAAAGGGTGCCATCATCAGCGTGCTTCTCTCCCTCGTTGCCATCTTCATCTACATTCTCATCCGCTTCCGCAACGTAGCCTTCTCCATCGGTTCCACCGTGGCACTCGTCTTCGACACGCTGTTGATTTTGGGAATGTACTCCATCTGCTGGGGCTGGGTTCCCTTCTCTCTCGAAGTCGATCAGACGTTCATCGGCGCCGTGCTGACCGCCATCGGTTACTCCATCAACGACAAAGTGGTTGTGTTCGACCGTATGCGTGAGAACCTCGGTCTCCATCCGACTCGCGACACTCGTCGTCTCTTCAACGAGTCCCTCAACAGCACGTTGTGCCGCACAATCATGACTTCCGCCACCACGCTCTTGGTGCTCCTCTGCATCTTCTTCCTCGGTGGCGACAGCATTCGCTCCTTCGCGTTTGCCATGATTCTCGGTGTCATCTTCGGTACTCTCTCCTCCATCTTCCTCGCCGCACCGATTGCCTACGCAACGCTGCGTCGCAAGGACACGGTGGTGAAAGAAGCATAAAACACAATTGCATCTCCGCATTTTGCGGAAGTCTGAAACAACTCTTCGGGGCTGCGCCAAACGGTGCAGCCCCGAATGCATTTAGAATTATGCCGAAAATCACACACAATAAAAGCAAAAAAACTCGCTACACTTGAAATAATAAAAGAAAAACTGTTCCTTTGCAAATTATTAATCTGAATCCACAAAGTAGAATTATCATGGCACAGATTTTGGTTACAATTGACGATAGCATAACAACTCAAAGCATACGGCGTGCTATCGGAATGTTGAAGGGAGTCATATCGACTTCTCTATATAAAAGCGGAGAACGAGCTCAAAAAAAGAGAATTCAGGAAACATACGTAAAAGAAAGTTTGGATAGAGCATTTAGAGAAGTGAGAAACTGCTCAAATTCCGAAAGTGAGTTGCAGTCTTTGAACGATTTCTTGAACGAATGTTAGATAGGACGAAAATGATGGATTAAAGACTTGTTGTCTCAAGACGCACACTAATCAATAGAACCAAACACATCATACACAAGTTTGTGTATGATGTGTTTTTAGTATGTTTGTCTTGGGAGTTGAACTCCCAACCCCCTTGGGAGTCGAACTCCCACGCCTTGGGAGTCAACCTCCCACGCCTTGGGAGTCATCCTCCCACGCCTTGGGAGTCATCCTCCCACGCCTTGGGAGTCAACCTCCCACGCCTTGGGAGTGAACCTCCCACGCCTTGGGGGACGGCGCGTCATAATGGTCAATCTGCTTCGTTGCT
>JBJEAG010000360.1:0-5346 GCA_051868855.1 Alloprevotella sp.
GCTCGCTGCGCTCGCTTCACCCCGGGCTAGAATCTCGCCCTCCTTCGTCGGGCTCATCGGGCTTGCTGCCCTTGCCATCCGGCTGAAAAAAATTTTACCGGACAGCAATAAACGCCAACGCCGCGTCAAGCGTAGTATTCGTGCTTCGCGGCGGAGAGCGTGTTCAGCATCAGCATGCAAATCGTCATCGGACCCACACCGCCGGGGACGGGCGTGATGGCAGAGCAGAGCGGCGCCACGTGCTCGAAATCCACGTCGCCCCGGAGTCGGTATCCCTTCGGACGGGAAGCGTCCGGCACGCGAGTCGTGCCCACGTCAATCACGACGGCACCCGGTTTCACCATGTCTGCCGTCACAAACGCCGGACTGCCAATGGCGGCGATGAGGATGTCGGCGTCGCGGCATTCCTCTTCGAGACGGCGACTGTGGCTGTGGCAGATGGTGACCGTCGCGTCGCCATATTCTTTCTGCAGCATCAACTGCGCCATGGGTTTTCCGACGATGTTGCTGCGTCCGAGAATCACGCATTTCTTTCCCGAAGTCGTGATGTCGTGGCGGCGAAGCAACTCGAGGATTCCTTTCGGCGTGGCGGAGATGAAACTCGGCAGACCGATTGCCATGCGCCCCACGTTGATGGGATGGAAGCCATCCACGTCTTTGCGATAGTCAATGGCTTCGATGATTTTTTCTTCTGAGATATGAGCCGGGAGCGGTAGTTGCACGATGAAGCCATCAACGTTCGGGTCGCGGTTCAGCTCCTCCACTTTCGCCAGCAGTTCCTCCTCCGTCACGTCATCCTCGAAGCGGATGAGGGAGGAGGTGAAGCGACATGCCTCACATGCCAGCACCTTGTTGCGAACGTAGGTCTCACTGCCGCCGTCGTGTCCGACGAGCACGGCTGCCAAGTGCGGCGCACGTTTTCCCGCCGCCAGCATGCGGTCCACCTCTTCGGCGATTTCTTCTTTGATTTTCGCAGCTGTCGCTTTTCCGTCAATCAGTTTCATGGAAGTTCTGTTTAGTTAATGTCTGATTTATGTTTCATCGTTTCGGCATGCCGGGAATGTTGGGCATGCCCGCCATGAGTTTGTTCATGTTGCTGCCGGAGACGAGTTTCATCATCTTGCGCGTCTGTTCAAACTGCTTGACGAGGCGGTTCACCTCCTGGAGCGACGTACCGCTTCCCTTTGCGATTCTCATCTTTCGGCTTTGGTTGAGAATTTCGGGGCGATGGCGTTCGGCGGGCGTCATGGAGAGGATGATGGCTTCGATGCCTTTGAAGGCGTTGTCGTCGATATCGACGTCTTTCAGTGCTTTGCCCACGCCGGGAATCATGGAGGCGAGGTCTTTCAGGTTACCCATCTTCTTGATTTGCTGAATCTGGTTCAGGAAATCGTTGAAGTCGAACTGGTTCTTGCGGATTTTGCGTTGCAGTTTGAGTGCTTCCTGTTCGTCGAACTGCTCCTGCGCTTTCTCGACGAGGCTGACGATGTCGCCCATGCCGAGGATGCGGTCTGCCATTCGTTCGGGGTGGAAGACATCGAGTGCTTCCATCTTCTCGCCCGTTCCGACGAAGAGGATGGGCTTATCCACTACGTTACGGATGGAGAGGGCAGCACCGCCGCGGGTGTCGCCGTCGAGTTTCGTCAGCACGACGCCCTCAAAGTCGAGGCGGTCGTTGAACTCCTTGGCGGTGTTCACGGCATCCTGACCGGTCATGGCATCCACGACGAAGAGCGTGTCGTCGGGCTGCACCGCTGCTTTGATGGCGGCGATTTCGTTCATCAGTTCTTCATCGACGGCGAGGCGTCCGGCGGTATCGACGATGACGGTGTCATAGCCTTTCGCCTTGGCTTCGTGAACGCCTTCGAGGGCAATCTTGACGGGGTCTTTTTCCTCGCGATTCACATAGACCTCCACGCCAATCTGCTCACCGAGCACTTGGAGTTGGTCGATGGCAGCGGGGCGATAGACGTCGCAGGCAACGAGCAGGGGTTTGCGTGATTTCTTGTTTTTCAGCAGGAGTGCGAGTTTACCGGAGAGGGTTGTCTTACCCGCACCGTTGAGACCCGCCATGAGAATGACGGAGGGTCGGGAAGAGAGTTTCAGTTCTCCGGCTTGTCCGCCCATGAGTTGAGTCAATTCGTCGTGAACGATTTTGACCATGAGTTGTCCCGGCTTGACGCTGGTGAGCACGTTCTTTCCGAGTGCCTTTTGCTTCACCGTGTCGGTGAACTGCTTGGCAACTTTGAAGTTTACGTCGGCGTCGAGGAGGGCGCGTCGCACGTCCTTGAGTGTTTCGGCGACATTGATTTCAGTGATTTTTCCTTCGCCCTTCAGCATTTTGAAGGAGCGTTCAAGTCTCTCGCTAAGATTTTCAAACATATTGGAGAATGGGTCTAAAAGTCTAAGAGTCTAAAAGTCTAAAAGG
This sequence comes from Alloprevotella sp., assembly GCA_051868855.1. Taxonomy (GTDB): domain Bacteria; phylum Bacteroidota; class Bacteroidia; order Bacteroidales; family Bacteroidaceae; genus Alloprevotella. Next base: position 2,429 of record JBJEAG010000360.1, read on the forward strand.
TCAAAAGGGTCGGAGGTCGCTGCGCTCCGGTCAAAAAGGTCAAAGAGGTCAAAGAGGTCGGAGGTCGCTGCGCTCCGGTCAAAGAGGTCAAAGGGGTCAAAGAGGTCAAAAGTGTCGGTGCGGAAGCCGATAGCAACACAGCAGATTGGCAATTATGACACACCGTGCCTTACTTGCTCATCTGCAAACCGACGTAAAGTCCGTCGTAGTTGCTCAGCAGTTCCGATGCGGTTTTGATGGTGGAGTTGTTGCTGAAGGCGGAGACAGCCTTGACGAGCGTCAGGAGTTTGTCGCTGTCGATGAGGAGGCTGATTTTGCTACCGTTGCGGGCAATGTGCGGCGTCATGGTGCCGAGTCCGTTGAGATAGGTGAGTTTCAGCGTTTTGTTGGCGCTGTCAAGCGTGTATTGTCCGTTGATGGTGCGGCTGCCAATTTGTGCGGAGTAGGTGTTGTCCTTGTTGAAGGTGAACTTGCAGGTGCCTTTTTTGATGCCAACTTTTTCGAGTCCGGCGTTGAGTTTCTCTTCGATGGAGGCAGCGGCGATTTCTCCGCCGGCTTTGGCGAGGAAGTTTTCGGTTTCGAAGACGCAGTCAGCGCTCTGATAGGTCCACGTGCCGACGAGGTCGTTCTGCGTGAGGGCGCTGCTGGAGGAGAGCAGATTGCCCAGCAGACTGTTGAGTCCGGTGGTCAAGGCTGAGCCGGTGGAACTGCCGCCCGTCAATGCGCCTGTGCCGAGCAGACCGGTGCCGGTCGTGCCGCCTTGAGAAAGGAGAGAAGAACCGCCGCAAGAGGCGAGAAGAAGGGAGGCTGCCATCAGCGCAGCGGAAAAGAATGTACGTTTCATTGTTTGCAATGTTTTTGGATTAGTTTTTATGTTTTTGTTTCGTATGTTTCGTTTGTAACGAGGAGAGCGCGAGACGTCGCTTCGTCTGTGCCGTATATAATAAGGTGTGTCCTATATATAATAAGGAGTGCTCCGTCATCGCCGTCGTCACGCTTCGTGGCTTTCCGCGAGCGGATTCCAGCCCTGCGCTTTGAGGTCGAACTCCTGTCCGTCGCGGGTCACGAGTTTTTGTCCGAGTTCGGCGCGCGTGACATAGCCGATTTCCTTCACGTCGGGCAGGGTCGTCACGACCTCGTGGGCGGTGAGGGGCACGGTGAAGAGGAGTTCATAGTCTTCGCCTCCGTTGAGGGCAGCGGTATAGACGTTCATGCCGAACTCCTCGGCGGCGAGGGCGGTCTGATAATCGACCGGGATTTTCTCTTCGTAGATTCTGCAGCCCACGCCGCTCTTTTTGCAGATGTGCATCAGTTCGGAGGAGAGTCCGTCGCTGATGTCAATCATGGCAGTGGGGAGAATCTGCGCCTTTTGCAGCGCTTCGACGACGTCGCGCCGGGCTTCGGGTTTGAGGATGCGTTCGATGAGATATTCTCTTCCGCTGAAGTCGGGTTGCGCAACGGCTTCCGTGCCGCCTTTCTGTCCCGTGAGCACCCGTTTCTCGCGTTCCAGGAGTTGGAGTCCGAGATAGGCGGCGCCGAGGTTTCCGCTGACGCAGATGAGGTCGGTGTCGCGTGCACCGGAGCGTTTGACGAGTTGGCTTTCCGGGGCTATGCCGAGACAGGTGATGCTGATTGCCATGCCCGTGAGGGAGGACGTGGTGTCGCCTCCGACGAGATCGACGCCGTGACGTTCGCAGGCGAGGCGCAGTCCGGCATAGAGTTCGTCGAGGTGTTCGACCTTGCATTTTCTCCCGACGGCAATGCTGACGAGGAGTTGGGTCGGGCGGGCGTTCATGGCATAGACGTCGCTGAGGTTCACCATGGCGGCTTTGTAGCCGAGATGTTTGAGCGGCGTGTAGGTGAGGTCGAAGTGAATGCCCTCCATCAACATGTCCGTGGTCGCCACGACGCGGTTGTCGGCGTCGGTGCCGTAGTTCATCACAGCACAATCGTCCCCCACTCCGAGCAGAGTGGAGGCGTTGCACGGCGCGAGTCCTTCGGTGAGTCGGTCAATCAGTCCGAACTCACCCAAAGTGGAGATTTCCGTCATTTCTTTTTCTGGAAATTATGAAAAAAATCCGCCACAAATTCGTGAGAATCGCTTGTGGCAGTTCTCACGAAGTTGCGCGGAGTGCATTTCTTGTCAGAAGTAGAAGCCGAGTCCCACCTTCAGACCGACAGTGCTCTTGTTGGAAAAATCGTCGAGCGACATTTGATAGTAGGCAGCCGGCTCAATGGTGAGATGTTTGTTAATGAAGAAGGCGTAGCCCACCTCCACGGGGATGGCGAGGTCGTTGCTCTTGGGCGAGTAGTGGATATAAGTCGCGCCGGCACCGAGGAAGACGCCGCACTGGTCGAAATAGTAGCGTGCGCCGACGCCGAAGTTGAAGTCGTCGGTCTCCTTAGTGTGATTATAGCCCACCTGAGCACGGAGCATGAGGCAGTCATCGATGAAATAGCCTGCATTGGCGTCGAGTCCGAAGCGGAACTTCTGGTCGCCGCTGTATTGCAGGTTCAGTCCCGTTAGGGCGGTGCTGAGATGTTTCTTACCCTTTTCAAACTGTGCGCTGGCGCTCATGGTTCCCGTCAGGAGAAGGAGAACGAGGAAGATTTTCTTCATCATGTTTTTTCTGAATATAAGGATGGTCAATGTGGCTCACGAAAGCGTTAGCCGTTGATTTTCTTTGCAAAAATACTGCTTTTCTGCCAATCAACCGCAGAAACCTCCGTTTTTTGTGAGAAGGAAGCGGAATCCCAAGGCGTGGGAGGTTTGCTCTGTCCGGATGGTGAGTGCTGAAAGTCTGGCTGCGGTTCGGCACTCACCACCCGGACGAAATGAACGTAAACATTTTACCGGCCAGCATTTAACCTGCATTATTCATACTCGTTCCTACTGCAAGGCCTAACTGGCAGCACCT
>JBJEAG010000361.1:0-5315 GCA_051868855.1 Alloprevotella sp.
CATGAATTGTCACGTTAATTGTCTCATTAATATATTCCTTCTCATTCTGCGCATTTTGCGTGAGAACTTTCATTCTGCGTGAGGAAAATTTCTGACACAATTCGTGTGATTCGTGTTCAAAAACTCTGCTAATCCCTAACATTATGAGCATATTCAAAGACAAAGTGCTGCTGATCACCGGCGGCACCGGAAGCTTCGGCAATGCCGTGCTTCGTCGCTTCCTCGACAGTGACATCAAAGAAATTCGCATCTTCTCCCGCGATGAGAAAAAACAAGACGACATGCGCCACTTCCTCCAAGCCAACCGCTCCGACGTGGCACACAAAGTCAAGTTCTACATCGGCAACGTCCGCAACCGCGAAGCCGTTGACTTTGCCATGGGAGGTGTGGACTACGTCTTCGCCGCTGCCGCCCTCAAGCAAGTGCCCTCCTGCGAGTTCTTCCCCATGGAAGCCGTGCGCACCAACGTCGAAGGCACCAACAACGTACTCCTCTCCGCCATCGCCCATGGTGTGAAGAACGTCGTCGTGCTCTCCACCGACAAGGCAGCCTATCCCATCAACGCCATGGGAATCTCCAAAGCCATGATGGAAAAAGTCGCCATTGCCCAGGGCCGCGCCCTTGGTCCCAATGCCGCCACCACCATCTGCTGCACCCGCTACGGCAACGTCATGGCAAGCCGCGGCTCCGTCATCCCCCTCTGGGTGGAACAAATGATGGAAGGAAAACCCATCACCATCACCGACCCCAACATGACGCGCTACATGATGACCCTCGACGACGCCGTCGATCTCGTCATCTACGCTTTCACCCACGGTCAGAACGGCGACCTCTTCGTCCAAAAAGCCCCCGCCGCCACCCTTGAGGTACTCGCTCAGGCTCTGAAAGAAATATATAGTAAGGTAGATCCGAAATACGGTGAAACCGAAGTCAAGGTCATCGGCACACGTCACGGCGAGAAGCTCTACGAAACCCTCGTCACCCGCGAAGAGATGCTCCGCTCCGAGGACTGCGGTAATTACTTCCGCATCCCCTGCGACACCCGCGACCTCAACTACGACAAGTTCTTCACCGAGGGAGACGATGCCATCAGCCGCACCGAAGACTATCACAGCCACAACACCCGCCGCCTCGACGTGGCAGGCATGAAGGAACTCCTCCTGAAACTCAACTTCATCCGCGAGGATCTTGGACTGCAGACTCGCGCCAAAGCCCGCGACATACGTTCAGAATAGCTTTTGAACCACGGATTTCGCGCGACCTTATCCATTAATGTTCATTAATAGGATCATTAACAATTCATTAATATATTCTGCGGATTCTGCGTGAGATATATAAATTAGTGAATCAATTCGTGAGTAATTCATGAGAATTCGTGTTCAAAAGAACTTTCTGCGGATTCTGCGTGAGACATATAAATTAGTGAATCATTAATGGAGAAATTAATGAGCATTAATGTTTCAAAACAACGCGTCAATAGCTAAGCAATGAAAATATTAGTGACAGGAGCAAAAGGTTTCGTAGGCAGGAACCTCTGCGCCCAACTAAAGAATATACGTGATGGTAAAGCCAGGTTTTACGGTTTCATGACGAAAGAAGAATACTTGAAACTTGAAACGACGCCGAAGGCGTCTCTGAAACCTGATACTTTACACTACGTCGAAAACGTCTTCGAGTACGACCTTGGGAGTACGCAAGAAGAACTTGAGACTTATTGTAGCCAATGCGACTTCGTCTTCAACCTCGCCGGCGTCAACCGTCCGCAGAACCAGGAAGAGTTCATGCAGGGCAACTTCGGCTTTGCTTCCACCCTGCTCGACACCCTGAAAAAATACGGCAACAAATGCCCCGTCATGCTCTCCAGTTCCATCCAAGCCACCCTCGCCGGACGCTTCGGAACCTCAGAGTACGGCAAAAGCAAAAAAGCAGGCGAGCAACTCTTCTTCGACTACGCCCAAGAAACCGGAGCCAAAGTACTCGTCTATCGCTTCCCCAACCTCTTCGGAAAGTGGTGCCGACCCAACTACAACTCCGCCATCGCCACCTTCTGCCACAACATCGCCCACGACCTCCCCATCCAGGTCAACGACCGCAGCGTCGAAATGGAACTCCTCTACATCGACGACCTCGTGGATGAGCTGATTAACACAGTAGCCTCCTCCAACCTCCCCCTAAAGGGAGAGGCTTCTGAATACCCTCATCGTTGTGAATATGATGGAATGAACATCATCCGACAACCGCTTCGGGGAGAAAAGGCGAGAGCCTATCATGGCGTTCAAACATCAGATCCTACTCGTTACAAATTACTGCAGAATAAAGCTGAGGAGCTCCGTAAATACTCCACAGATGCAGAAAGCCTTCTTTGGGAATACCTTCGAAACAACAGTCTTGGAGTAAAATTTCGCCGACAACATGTGATAGGTAATTACATTGCAGATTTTCTGTGTGTAGAAAAGAAACTGGTCATTGAAGTGGATGGAGGTTATCACAACTCTTCAGTTCAAAAAGAGAAGGATGCTTTTCGAAGTCAATTCCTCTATGAACATGGATATACAGAGATGAGATTCAGTAATGAGGAAGTGCTTTTGAACATTGACAACGTCATCTCACGAATTCAGCACATCCTGCAATCACCCCTCCTTCAGGAGGGGCAGGGGGAGGCAACCTATTGCTTCGTGCCCATCACTCACAAAACCACGCTCGGTGAGATAGTGGACATCATTCAAGAGTGTGCGGATGCCGCATCAAACAAAAATGGCATCAACATGATGGAAATGCCCCCGGGCAGTCTCCGTTACAAGCTCATGACCACCTATCTCTCCTATCTTCCCCGTGAGAAAGCCATCTACGACTTCAAGATGAACACCGACCCGCGCGGCTCCTTCACAGAACTTTGCCACAGCCTCCATTGCGGTCAGGTCAGCATCAACATCTCCAAGCCCGGCGTCACCAAGGGCGAGCACTGGCACCACAGCAAGTGGGAAACCTTCATCGTCGTCAGCGGTCACGGCCTCATCCGCCTCCGCAAAGAAGACACCGATGAAATATGGGACTACGAAGTCAGCGGTGACCACATCCAGGCGGTACAGATGCTCCCCGGCTACACCCACAACATCATCAACCTCTCCGACACCGACGACCTCGTCACCGTCATGTATTGCAACGAAATCTTCAACCCCAATCGCCCCGACACTTACTTCGACCCCGTTGAATCACACTAATCCCTCACATAGTTTTTTATATAGAACACGAGTTTTTCATAAAAGTTTCACGCAGAATCCGCAGAATATAAGGAATTATTATGAATAATAAGAAAACATCCACTGTGGAGGATACACTAAGTTACAATGTAATTGGCTGTGCCTTAGAAGTATATAAAGCATTAGGTCCCGGTCTATTGGAGACTGTATATGAAAAAGCATTGATGCTCGAACTACAACGAACGGGAATCCACGCTGAAAATCAAGTTCCCTTCGACATCAATTATAAAGGTGAAACAATAGGTGATGGGCTTAGGTTAGATATCTTAGTTGAAAAAAGTCTTATTGTTGAATTAAAATCAGTTGAAACACTCCTTCCGGTTCATTTCAAACAACTTCTCACATACCTGAAATTGACTGGAAAGCAGGTGGGACTTCTCATCAATTTCAATGAGAACAATTTGATGAAAGGCATCCACAGAGTAGTCAATAATTTCTAAATCAATTCTTTTAAATTCCTTCTAATTCTGCGTATTCTGCGTGAGATTTAAGACTCTGCAGATTTAATGGATAAAAAACAATAAAAATGAAGACAGACTATTCAGACATAAAGTGGCAAGAGAACGGCAAACTGAAACTCATCATCGTCGTCGGCACACGACCCGAGATAATCCGACTCGCCGCCGTCATCAACAAATGCAGACAATACTTCGACGTCATACTCGCCCACACAGGACAAAACTATGACTACAACCTCAACGGCATCTTCTTCCGTGACCTCAAACTCGCTGAACCCGAAGTATATATGAACGCCGTCGGCGACGACCTCGGAGCCACCTGCGGAAACATCATCAACTGCTCCTACAAACTCTTCGCACAAACCAAACCCGACGCCGTCCTCGTGCTCGGCGACACCAACTCCTGCCTCAGCGTCATCGGAGCAAAACGTCTCCACATCCCCATCTTCCACATGGAAGCCGGAAACCGATGCAAAGACGAATGCCTCCCCGAAGAAACCAACCGACGCATCGTGGACATCATCTCCGACGTCAACATGGCATACTCCGAGCATGCACGACGCTACCTCGCAGAATGCGGACTCCCGCGCGAACGCACCTACGTCACCGGCTCACCCATGGCTGAGGTGCTCCACCAAAACCTCCCCGAGATTGAAGCCTCCGACATCCTCACCCGCCTCAACCTCCAACCCAAACGCTACATCCTCCTCTCCGCCCACCGCGAGGAAAACATCGACACCGAGAAAAACTTCCTCAGCCTCTTCACAGCCATCAACAAAATGGCGGAGAAATACGACATGCCCATCCTCTACAGTTGCCACCCCCGCAGCCGTAACCGGCTCGATGCCAGTGGATTCCAACTCGACCCGCGTGTCATCCGCCACGACCCGCTCGGTTTCCACGACTACAACTGCCTCCAGATGAACGCCTTCGCCGTCGTCAGCGACAGCGGCACCCTTCCCGAGGAGAGCAGTTTCTTCACCAGCGTCGGTCATCCCTTCCCCGCCGTCTGCATCCGCACCAGCACCGAGCGTCCTGAGGCAATCGACAAGGGCGACTTCATCATCGCCGGCATCGACACCACCAGCCTCCTCCAGGCAGTGGACACCGCCGTCGGCCTCTGCCGCGACGGTCACCACGGCATCCCCGTCCCCGACTACGTCGATGAAAACGTCAGCACCAAAGTCGTCAAAATCGTCCAAAGCTACGTCGGCATCGTCAACAAAATGGTTTGGAGAAAAGGATAAGTTTCTCCGACAATGCCCATTCATCAGAAAGTTTTCACGCAGAATCCGCAGAATTGATTTTTGAAACACGAATTCTCAGAAATTATTCACGAATTATTTCATGAATTTATCTCTCACGCAGATTGGGACGGAATAAAAAGAAATTTATGAATCAATTCGTGGACATTCATGAACATTCGTGTTCACAAAATCCCTGCTTTCAGTTAATTCCTTCTCATTCTGCGAATTCTGCGTGAGACCGTCCCTTTCATTCTGCGGATTCTGCGTGAGACATTTCTCTTCCGCCTTTCGGCGGACGCAGTAAAACACGCCTCTTGCCGTGCGCTTCTTCAGCACACCCAACCGGCGGA
>JBJEAG010000362.1:0-5306 GCA_051868855.1 Alloprevotella sp.
TTTGCAACCCTTTTGCAACCCTTTTGCAACCCTTTTGCAACCCTTTTGCAACCCTCCGACACCCTGCAAAACCCCTGCAAAACCCCTGCAAAACCCTTGCAAAACCCTTGCAAGAACCTTGTCGGACCCCTGTCGAAGACTCTTTTGAACAGCACCGCAGCTGCTTTGTGCAGCCGCGAAAGCGGCGTTGAGCAGCGACGAAGTCGCGTTGAACTTTCGCTAAGCGACCCTTTTTGACTCTTTGTCTTTTTGACTCTTTCCCGCCGTGGCAACATTCTTTTCTTGGGATTTGTCATTTTTTTCTTGGGAGTTGTTGGTGTTCGTCCTTAGGGTGAACACGTGTCCGCCCTAAGGATGAACATGTGTTCGCCACGTGATGAACACGTGTTCGCCCTTAGGACGAACACCAACGAGAGTTAGGATAGGAGTGACAAATCGGCGGACAGGAACGACAAATCGGCGGACAGGAATGACAAATCGGCGGACAGGAGTGTTGCCACGCCGTCCGCGAACGAACAATGAAAGACTCAAAACGAAGCACTTCCGGAAAATTCGTCTGATTCGCGCAATTCGTGTTCAATAATTGCTGCCCCAACAATTCGTGTTTTTTGCGAAACAATTCGTGTCTTTTGCGAAACAATTCGTGGTGTCTGCGAAATAATTCGTGTCTTTTGCGAAATAATATTCGTCTGATTCGTTCCATTCGTGAGATTCGCGTTCAGAAAAATCCGTTCCGTTCGTTCAATCTGCGGTTCCTAAGAACTGCTTTTCGTTCCGCGGATTCTGCGCGAAACAAAACGTTCTCCGATTTCACTCCGCTACCGAAATCGCGCTCCGAAAAGAACGCTTTGCGGCGCTAAAGGCGGGCGGAAAAGGCAGTAAGTGTTGAAAAATAAATAGGTTGATGACGTTTTGTTAGTCTTTTTGTGAATCATTTCAACATTAATTCTTACTTTTGCAAGGGTAAAACTTGCGAGCGAAACGCGGAGGCTCGCAAGGCGACGATTCACTCCGCGCATACATACACCAAATTATGGGATTTTTTTCAAACCTGTTCAAACATAAAAAATCAGCCGGCGAGACCGGTTGGCGCGTGGGAGGAATGGAAGATTTCATGATGCTGATTCGAGTCTATTATCAGTCGGTCATCGCTTCCACCTTCGGCATCAACAACCTCGCCGCTCTGCCCGACCTTCGGGTGTTCAAGCAGACGCTTCACGTGCCCACCGTTAACAACAAACTCGGGGTGGGAGAGAAGAACAAATGCAAGAAGATGCTGGTGGAAATCTACGGTCTTGAAGATGCTTTCTTCAAGGAAATTGACCAAAGCATCAAGAAACGCTGCCGCAGCGTGAACGACGTGCGCAACTATCTCTTCCTCTTCCAAGGTTTCTCGCAGGAACTCATGATGCTCATGGGCAACCTCATGAAATGGAAGTTCCGCATGCCCGGTTTCTTCCGCAAGGCACTGAGAGACCTGACGGCAAAACAAATCAACGACATCCTCACGAAGAACAACTGGAAAGACGAGGGCGTGCGCAAAGCCTGCATCTCCATCCGACAGTATCAGGCACAGCTGGGCTACAGTGCCGAGTGGATGACGTCCTACGTCTATAATGTCGTCATGCTCGCCAAGAAAGAACCCAAGGCTCAAGAAAACGATTGATTCTTTGCCGCAGCGGGCGATTGACGTTCCCGCGAGACGTCTTGAGTCTCAGGTTTTTCGTTTTTTGTGTCAAGTGCGTGAACCGCGACACATTCTTGCCATTGTTTCCTTTTCAAACCTTTCACCAATGACCCCTGACGACGAGAAAACCATTCAGATGTTTGAATCCCGTGTTCGCCAACTCATGCAGGTCTATTCACGGCTAAAACTCGAGAACGAACGCCTCACCGGCAAGGTGGCAGCGCTCGAGGCAAAGTTGGGTGACGCTGCGGAGGAGATTGCGAAGCGCGAGAAAGCCTACAGTCTGCTCAAGTCGGCACGCATCCTCGAGGTTTCCGGAGACGATGTCAAGGAAACCCGTGCTCGTCTCTCGCGCCTCATTCGTGAAGTGGATAAATGTATTTCCCTCCTAAACGTCTAAGTCATGGAAGTCAGTGAAAAATTTGTCATCCGTCTGCTGATTGGGAAACACACCTATCCCATCACCGTGCGCCGTGACCAAGAAGAAATCTATCGCCGCGCCGCCCGGGAAATCAACGAAAAACTCGGTCGCTACGAGCAGGCATACCCCAACCTCGGCAATGAACGCTACACCTCCGCCGTGCTCCTCGATTTCGCGGTGAGGGTGCTGCAGGCAGAAAAGGACACCGACTCTTCGCCGTTTGTCGATATGGCGCGAGGACTGACGCAGGAAATTGACGAACTGCTCGGTCTCGCTCCCGAGAACTCTTCCGAAACGGGAGAAAAATGAAGCAAACTCCCCGCCGCGACTCCTATATATATAATAAGGTGTGAACCTTCGGATGGGACGGGAACAGAAAAGCGGCGTTTCATTGCCCAACAAAAGAACCCCAATTCACAATATATTAATCATTAAAAAACAATCGATCCTTCATGGAAGTAATATTACCCCTCATCACCCTCCTTGTCGGAGGCGGCGGCGGATATGCTTTTTTCCGCTATGTCCTCAAGAAGAAGTACAAGAGGATGATTGACAACGCCACCCGCGAAGCCGAGGTGCTCAAAGAAAAGAAGTTGCTCGAAGTCAAAGAAATCTTCCTCAACAAGAAAGCCGAACTGGAACAGGAAGTCGGGCAGCGCAACCAGAAAATCCTGCAAGTTGAAAACAAACTCAAACAGCGCGAAATCGGACTGAACCAGCGTCAGGAAGACCTCTCCCGTCGCAAACAGGAACTCGACACCGCGCAAAACAAACTCCATTCCCGCGAACAAAACCTCACCCGCAAAGAGGAAGAACTGGAGAAAATGCAGTTGAAAGAGCGCGAGAAACTCGAAGAACTCAGCGGACTCTCTGCCGATGAGGCGCGCCACCGCCTCGTGGAGAGCATGAAAGACGAGGCTCGCAGCGAAGCGCAAAGCTACATCAACGACATGATGGACGACGCCAAACTGACTGCCACGAAAGAGGCAAAGCGTATCGTCATTCAGACCATTCAGCGCGTGGCAACCGAAACTGCCATCGAAAACAGCGTTACCATCTTCCACATTGACAACGACGAAGTCAAGGGCCGCATCATCGGTCGCGAGGGTCGCAACATCCGTGCGCTCGAAGCAGCCACCGGCGTGGAAATCGTTGTGGACGACACGCCCGAAGCCATCGTCATCAGTGCCTTCGACCCCGTCCGCCGCGAAATCTGCCGCCTCGCCCTCCATCAGCTCATCGCCGACGGTCGCATCCATCCCGCCCGCATCGAAGAAGTGGTGGCAAAGGTTCGCAAACAGGTCGAAGACGAAGTCATCGAGACCGGAAAGCGCACCGCCATTGACCTCGGCATTCACGGTCTGCACCCCGAACTCGTGCGCATCGTCGGAAAGATGAAATATCGTTCCTCCTACGGTCAGAACCTCCTTCAGCACGCTCGCGAAACCGCCAACCTCTGCTCCGTCATGGCGGCTGAGCTCGGACTTAACCCCAAGAAAGCCAAACGCGCCGGACTGCTCCACGACATCGGCAAAGTGCCCGACGAAGAAAGCGAACTGCCCCACGCACTCTACGGTGCCAAACTGGCAGAGAAATACAAAGAAAAGCCCGACATCTGCAACGCCATCGGTGCTCACCACGACGAGGTCGAAATGACCACGCTGTTGGCGCCCATCGTGCAGGTTTGCGACGCCATCAGCGGTGCGCGTCCCGGTGCCCGCCGCGAAATTGTCGAAGCCTACATCAAACGTCTCAACGACCTCGAGCAGATTGCTTCCAGCTATGACGGCGTCACCAAGACCTACGCCATCCAGGCAGGGCGCGAACTCCGCGTCATCGTCGGTGCCGACAAGATTGACGACAAGCAGACCGAGGTGCTCAGCGCCGACATCGCTCGCCGCATTCAAGACGAAATGACCTATCCCGGACAGGTCAAAATCACCGTCATCCGCGAAACCCGTTCCGTCAGCTACGCTAAGTAAGCCACGGCGACACACAATATTATATATATAGAAGATTATAAAGAAGAGCCTGTGTCATCGAAACTCCTTTCAGACGACACGGCTCTTTTTCAATTTTCTTTTCGGAAGAAGTTTTCCTCATCATTCTCAGAAAGCCCTAAAGGGATGTTCTATAAATTAGGTTGAGTTGGTTTTTGATTTCTTAGAGATGATATTTTGTCAGTTGAGGAAGGAGCATAGCGGGCTATGTGACTGACGAAACTTACAAAAGTTCGCTCTAAGAATCGAAAAACAACCAAAACGTAAGCACTTTCTTTTGAACATTCCTTATTCCATAATTTATAGAACATCCCTAAAAACATTCACTGACACTGACTCCGTGTCCGATATGAACAACAAAGATTTATGCACAAGAGAGGGGAAGGCGGCTTTCCCTCTCTTGTCTTCTCCCACCGGAGCCGCCGCGCTCGAACGTTTCCTCGCACGCCACGACTATCCTGCCTTCACGCCGAAAGCGGTGCTCTTCGACATGGACGGCGTGCTCTTCGACTCCATGCCGAACCACGCTTCTTCCTGGGCAAAGGTCTGCACGGACTTCGGACTGAGCATGACGCCGGAGGAGGCATATATGCACGAAGGACGCACCGGCGAGGCAACGATTCAAATCCTCGCACAGAGATATTGGAACCGACCCGCCACGGCGGAGGAAATCGAACAAATCTATGAAGCGAAATGCCGCCTCTTCAACGCCTGCCCCGAAGCACCGAAAATGCAGGGCGCGGCGGAGGTGCTGCAAGCGGTGAAGGATTTGGGACTGACCATCGCGGTGGTGACGGGAAGCGGACAGCAATCACTGTTGCAACGCCTGGAGGACAACTATCCGGGCGTCTTCCAACCGGAACTGATTGTGTCGAGCAAGGACGTGCGCCACGGCAAACCGAACCCGGAACCTTATCTCCTCGGACTGGAACGCACGGGACTGAAACCGTGGGAAGCCATCGTCGTGGAGAACGCCCCGCTGGGCGTGCAAGCCGCCGTTGCCGCGGGCATCTTCACCATCGCCGTGAACACGGGACCACTGCCGGAAAGCGTTCTCCTCCAATCCGGCGCCAACCTCCTCTTCCCCTCCATGACCGCTCTGGCAAAAGCTCTGGTCGAGGCGTGACACATAGCAACCCTCCGACAACCATTTTGCAACCATTTTGCAACCATTTTGCAACCATTTTGCAACCATTTT
>JBJEAG010000363.1:0-5301 GCA_051868855.1 Alloprevotella sp.
CACTCACCATGCGGTTAATAACATTCGACAAACTTTTACCGGACAGCAATAATTCAATTCTATTGCTGTTCGCGGACGGCGTGGCAACGTTTCTGTCCGCCGATTTGTCATTCCTGTCCGCCGATTTGTTGTTTCTTTCCGCCGATTTGTTGTTTCTTTCCGCCGATTTGTTGGTGTTCGTCCTTAGGGCGAACACGTGTTCATCACGTGGTGAACACTTGTTCATCCTAAGGGCGGAAAGGTGTTCGCCCTAAGGACGAACACCAACGCTTCCCAAGAAAAAAATGACAAGTCCCGAGGAAAAAGTATTGCCACGGCAGGGAAGGACTAAGAGACTAAGAGACTAAGAGACTAAGAGTCAAAGAGTCAAAGAGTCAAAGAGTCAAAGAGACAAAAAGTCAAAGGGGGCTAAAGGGTCGGCGCGGAATCCGCTTCATTCGCCCAATCCATGTCATCCGTTTAATCCGTGTTCCAAAATAAAATTCATGAAATAATTCGTGAGAAATTCATGAAAATTCGTGTTCTAAATAAATCCTTTTGATTCGTGTTCTACAAATTCCTTCTAATTCTGCGGATTCTGCGTGAAACAAAAACAGCGGATTCTGCGTGAAACAAAAACAGCGTGAGACTCATCAACCGCCCGCCAAGAAGGTGATGAGGAAGGGGATGGTGCAGTCGATGGTCATGCCGTGAAGCAACGCGACGGGAACGTAGGAGGCACCGCCGGCACGCACGATGAAAGGAAGCGATACGTCCATCGACGTACTCCCTGCAGCGGCAATGGGCGCTAACGGACCGAAACGGCGGGCAAGCCAGGGAGCAGTGACAATGGCTATGAGTTCGCGAAACACATTGCACAGCAACGCCGTGACGCCCAATGCGGCAGCAAACTCCGCCCCGCAGGTCGGGGTCTTCAGATGGGTGATGAGGACGGAGGAAAGGGTGTAGTAGCCCATGCCGCTCGACACAGCGAGTCCGTCCCATAGTTCCAAACTCGGGAGGAAACATACCGCCACTGCCGAGAACAACAGCGTGAACACCAACGAACTCCACGGCAACAACAGCGCGGAGGGACGCAGGGAATGCCACAGGTCGGACAGTCCCTTCCGTCCACCCATGCCGACGCCGACAAGAAACATCAAACCGTAGAGCAGCCACGTGGAGAGGTTCTCGGGCAGCGTGACTTCACGGAATGCACCGCCTCCCAAGCAACCCACGACAAAACAGAGAAGAAAGAAAAGTCCGGTGCTCATGCCGCGCCTCCTTTCTTCTCGCAAGAGTCGTTCTCCTTCTCGGAGGTTTTCTTCTTTAAAGAATAGAGATGAAACAGATAGGCACCGAACACACTGCCCGCCACTCCCGCCACCGCCAGCACGAGGGCAGTGATGCCGTAGCCGGAAAGCCCCGACACGACGGAAGGATTTCCGCCCACGCTCCACCCCATGACCAACAGCATGACGGCAATCACGACCGTCACCGCCTTGTCGGCAAAGGCAATGATGCGGGAGCCGCGCAGCAGTCTGCCCACCGCAATGCCAAGAAGCATCAAAAGAAGTATTATCCACATGTGCTTGAAATTTTGGCGCGAAATTACCCTCTCCTCGGGCGTTTGACAAGGAAAAGCAGTACAAAAACACTATTTTTGCCCACTCCGAGCAAAAAAAGATAGCAAAAACTTGCCCGAGAAATAAATTTGCTCTACTTTTGCATCCGCAAACAAGGGGATAACCCAAAGTTCTGCCTCCGGCGCGATAGCTCAGCTGGTTAGAGCGCATGATTCATAATCATGAGGTCGACAGTTCAAGCCTGTCTCGCGCTACTGTTGATGGCTGTGTCGAAACGAAAGTTTTGACACAGCTGTTTTTTTATTTTTATTCTCACGAAACGAAAGCTTTGACACAGCTCTTTTTTATTATTATCCGCCCAAGCGGAACTGCCCCTCTTTCTCTCCATTCATGCTCATTAATTGATTCTTTAATCCTTCATTAATCCCATTTTAGTGAGACATTAACGAGACCATTGACGAACATTAATGGAGGAATCTTAGGGTAGGCTCCTCTTTTAACCATGAACCGAACTACTTTCATCATATTTCTCCGAAAGAAAGCACTGTGGCTGGTGGCAGCGTTAGTTGTCATCGTCTCTTTGCTCATAGCGTTCTTGCCGTCCTCCGACGCCGAGACCTCCCGCCGCATCGTCCGACTGACGGCACGCTCTTGCTATGCCCTGCCCGTCGGCGAGCACGACACACTCTTCTTCTCCCTTCGCAATGACAGCACCGCCTGCGCCTCCACACAATGTGCGGAGGTACTGTCCGAGAGCATTCAAACCACCGGGGTGTGGGTCTCCAACGAAGGACACGTGCTCACCTCCGACACGCTCGTCTTCGGCAACACGCTGCAACTCACTCCCGAGGAGACACGCCGCCGCTTGGAAACGATGCTGCGTCATCACCAAGAAAGGATTCGGCGCACCGACCTCATTTGCGAGGAGTTGAACTACTATGCCCTGAAGCATTCGGAGATAGATGACGGCTTCGCCCTCGTCATGGGTGTCAAGGACAGCATGGAGCAACTCCGCCACGAACTTTGGCGCACGGACTCTCTGCTGCGTCTTGCCTTGACGCAGTCCGAGCCGGCTTCGCTGCGCTGCCTCGCCCACGCCTCCTTCTTTGCTCCCGCCGAGGGCGACAGCATGGTCCACACCGTCACTCCGCTGCGACTGATTGACGAGAGTCCGGAACACGTGCTGACACTTCAAACCACCGATGCCCGCCTGCCGCACGGTGCTTCTCGCTTCTCGGTGTTTCGTTTCGGCATCTATGCCTTCCGTGCTCGTATCTTTGCCTTTAACGACCCCGGTGACGTCGCCGCTCTCCCCTATCCCTTCGCCTTGGAAGACAGTCTCTGCAAGGAAAGCATCCACGAGGGGGCTGCCTACGTCAATCCCTCGGGCAATCTCTGCGGCTTGCGGGTGAAGGGACGGCGCGTGAATTCCTACACGCTTGCCTCCGTCCTCGCCGACCGCCATCTCTGGGTCGTCTGGTGGCTGCGAAACTTCCGTGCCTTCGTGATGAATCTCCTTGACTCCGAAGCCCCCACGGAGCGCACGCTCCTTTCGCCGACAGCGGAGAGTGAGCGGAAATTATATGACAACGGCGACCACTTCTTCGGACAACTCTCTGCCGAAGGACTGCGCCAAGGTTTCGGTCGCCTCTCTCGCGCCGACTCCACGGTCTATGTGGGTCAGTGGCAGGCGGACACGCTGGTCGAAGGCAGTGCCACACTGCCGCAAGGCACCTACGTCGGCACTTTCGCCGGCACGGCTCTCGAGCCGGAGGGCGAGGGTTTGCTGCGCCGCGCCAACGGATTCTATGCCGGAGAATGGCACACGGGACGGCGTCACGGCATGGGACTCGACTGCTCCCACGCTGACGGCATCCGTGTCGGCACTTGGAACCGAGGCAGTTTCAAGGGCGAGCGACTCATCTTCACCGAGGACCGCATCTACGGCATTGACATCTCGCGCCACCAACACGAATTCACGGAAGAATATCGGGTGCGCCGCCGCACCAAGAAACGCAAGGTCATCCGCCCCATCGATTGGAACAGCCTCCGCATCGTGGGAATCGGCAAAGACAAACGCGTCAAAGGAAACGTGAGCTATCCCGTCTCGTTTGTCTATATCAAAACCACGGAGGGCACGAGCATCAAGAGCAACTACTATCTCTCTGACCTCGAAGCAGCCCGCAAACGGGGCATCGCTGCCGGAGCCTACCATTTCTTCAGCATCAAAACGGGTGGTCGCGAACAAGCACAATGGTTCCTCCGCCACGCTGCTCTCTCACGCACCGTCCTCCCGCCCGTCTTGGACGTGGAGCCCACGCCGAAACAGATTGCGGCGATGGGTGGGCGCGACAAACTCTTCCGCGAAATGTTGGCTTGGATTGACGTGGTGGAGAAGACCTCGGGCAAGAAACCCATCCTCTATCTCAACCAAAGATTCATCAACGAACAACTGCCCCACGCTCCACAGCGACTGAGGGATTGCGAGGTGTGGGTGGCACGCTACAGTGAGTTCAAACCCTACGTCCGCCTTCTGCACTGGCAACTGACGCCCAACGGTCAAGTGCGCGGCATCCACGGCAGCGTCGATATCAACGTATTCAACGGCACCCGCTCCCAGTTCGAGGACTATGTCAAGGGGGCGAGGAGGGGGAGGTAGAGAAAGATTCTCTCAAAAAATATTCACAATTTTAGTGAACACTTAAGTAAGATAAGTATCTTTGCACACAGAAATAATTGACTTATGGAAGTCAGATTTGAACAGAAGTATCTCAAAGAACTATACACCGATGCAAAAAGCGACAAAAAGCATCGTTATCAGCCTCAAATAATCCGTAAATATATTCGTATTATTGATTTAATGAAGGCTGAGAAAAACATATTGGGTTTAATGAAGTATAACTCTTTGCGATACGAAAAACTTTCCGGAGACAAAGAAGGACTGTCTTCTGTCAGAGTGAATGACCAATATCGCATAGAGTTTGAAGAACAAATAAAAGACAATGAAATGATTGCTACTATTTGTAATATCATGGAACTGTCTAATCATTATCACTAAGAATATATGAATAATACAAAAGTCATAGAATCAGACATGGTGGCAAACAATCTCGAAGCGGCATTTCCCACACATCCCGGAGAGATTGTGAAAGATGAGTTGGAATATCGTGGCATATCCCAACGACAATTTGCCGACCAAACAGGTATTGCGTGTTCTGCACTGAACGAAATACTCAATGGAAGGCGTCCCATCACAGAGAAAACCGCTCTGTTATTTGAGGCTGCGTTAGGAATTAATGCTGAGCCCTTGCTCCAAATGCAAATGCAATACAATATGCGAACCATGACCAAGGACAAGGGGTTCATGCAAAGACTGGCTGACATACGTCGTGCGGTGGCCGTGCTCTAAACTGTTGCTGTCCGGTAAAAGTTTCGTGATTATCATCAAACTCTTACCAGACAGCAATAATTTTCTCTACCCCACTTTACCCCTCTTTACCCCCAATATGCAAGACCGACTCATCGTCATGTACACCGCCGACGTCGCAAGAGGGACCATCACACCCGATCTACCAACCACCAAGGGCGACGAAACAGAAACCGCCACCAACAACGCCTTCATCCTCTCCGCCGACACCCGGGACCACAATACATGGTGACACCACCATTTGCAACCATTTGCAACCATTTTGCAACCATTTTGCAACCATTTTGCAACCATTTTGCAACCATTTTG
>JBJEAG010000364.1:0-5272 GCA_051868855.1 Alloprevotella sp.
GCTGGGACAACATTGACATCTTCGGATGGATGGGCTATCCGATGCAGATTAAGATTAACTTCCTCTGCCGTGACTCCATTCTCGCTGCTCCGCTCGTGCTCGACCTCGTGTTGCTGACTGACCTCGCCGCCCGTAAGGGACGCTATGGCACGCAACGCTTCCTCTCCTTCTTCTTGAAGAGCCCGATGCATAACTACGAAGAAGGCGAAATCCCCGTCAATCATCTCTTCAAACAATATGTCATGCTCAAAAACGCCATCCGAGAAATGGGAGGCTACGAAGCAGACGAAGAAATTGATTGATACGGAACAAAGTTTTAGATGAAAAAAATACTATTCCTCATTCTTCTCACTTTTTCTCTGGCAGCCGGCGCACAGACCCGGCTGTCAGGGAAAGTCGTGGATTTCAGAACCGGAGAAGTCATTCCTTTGGCGAACGTGGTGAGACTCGGAGAGAAGAAAGCCGTCACCACTGACCTGCAAGGACGCTTCTCCATGCCTTGGAAAGCAGGAAAGTATAGAATATCGATGCTCGGCTATCAGTCCGTGACGCTCACGGTGACGCCGGGCACCGATTCTCTTTTCGTGAAACTCAAATCCACGGAAAGCGACCTCGGAACGGCGGAGGTTGTCGGACACAAGAAGAAATACTCGAGGAAAAACAATCCCGCGGTGGAGTTCATGAAGAAAGTGATTGCTGCCAAAGGCAACAACGACTTGAAGCGTCATGACTTCTATTCCATCGACAAATACACCAAAATGCTCTTCGCACTCAACGACGTGACCGAAAAAGTCTTTGAAGAAGGAAAGTTCAAGCGGCTTCCGTTCTTGAAAGACCACGTTGAAGTCTGCAACGAGACAGGGCGACTCATTCTTCCCATTTCTGTCGATGAAACTGTCAGTCGTGAAATCTTCCGCAAAACGCCCAAGTCGCAGAAGAGCGTCATCCTCGGGACGCAGAACACAGGACTTAACAATTTCTTCAGCACGGGCGACATCCTGACGGACATGATTAAGGATTGCTTCACTGACGTTGATATCTACAAAAACGAAGTGCGACTGCTGCAATATCCTTTCATGAGTCCCATCGGAGACAATGCTATCGCGTTCTATCGTTATTTCCTGGTAGATACGCTAATGGTTGGCAAAGACAAGTGCATCCAACTTGACTTCACGCCCAACAATCCGCAAGACTTTGGTTTTTCGGGCAGCATCTTTGTCGTTGCCGACAGCACCTATCGTGTTCGGCGCACTGACATCGGCATTCCCAAGAAGTCGGACGTGAACTTTGTGGAAAGCATGCGCATCATTCAAGACTTCCGCCAGTTGCCCTCCGGTGAGCAGGTTTTGGTGAAGGACGACATGCTTGTGCAAATCAAAGTCGCAAGTTTTCTGCAGAAACTCATGGTGCGGCGAACGACCGACTACAGTAACTTCTCCTTTGACCCGCTGCCGGAGAAGGAGTTCCGTTTCAAGGGATCCGTTCACACCAAGCCTGACGCGCAAATGAAGGACAAATTGTTTTGGCAAACCCATCGCCCCGACAGTCTGACGAAAACAGAGTCCGGTTTGGATGCCTTCATGGCAAAACTGCAAAAGGTCAAAGGCTTCAAACCCATTCTCTGGGTCTTGAAAGCCTTCATTGAGAACTTTGTCGAGACCAGCACCGACCCGAAGAAACCTTCCAAGGTCGATATCGGACCCGTAAATACCATTATTTCGCAGAACTTTGTCGATGGTCTTCGTTTGCGCGCCTCCGCCCAAACCACTGCCAACCTTCACAAACAACTTTTCTTGAAGGGATATATTGCCTACGGCTTCAAGGATAAACGTCCGAAAGGCATGGGCGAGGTGACGTGGTCTTTCAACAAAAAGGATTATCTGCCTCGCGAGTTCCCCGTCAATAACTTGACGTTCACTTTCACCAACGATGTCATGTCGCCCTCCGACAAGTTCCTGCCCACCGACAAGGACAACGTCTTCACCTCCTTTAAGTGGACGACGGTGGACCACATGATGTATTTCAACACGCTCCGACTCACCTGGGACAAAGAGTGGGAAAACGGTTTGCGCTATACGATGCAGGTGCGCACCACCAAAGACACGCCGACGGCGGCGCTCTTCTACCGCCCCCTCACCGCGGGCAACGTCTTTGGTAATCCCGCGGACAACTATCACAGTCTGCGCACTTCCGATTTGAAGATTGGCGTCACCTATCAGCCCGGCGTCACTTGGATTAACACCAAGCAGCGACGTCTCGCCACGAATCACGACGCGCCGAAACTTTCGCTGAGTCATTCCGTCGGACTCTATGACTTCGGTCGGGCGACCTATACCTACAACTTCACTGAAGCCGGCATCTATAAGCGCTTTTGGCTCGGTTCGTGGGGAAAGATTGACTGCGACCTCCGCGGAGGCGTTCAGTGGGACAAAGTGCCCTTCCCTTTGCTCATCATGCCTGCTGCCAACCTTTCCTACATCATGGAGGACAACACCTTTTGCATGATTGACAACATGGAGTTCTTGAACGACCGTTATGCCTCTCTCATGCTTTCGTGGGACATGAACGGAAAGATTCTGAACCGCATTCCTCTCATTCGTCGTCTGAAGTGGAGAGAATACATTGGCTGTAACGTGCTTTGGGGAACGCTCTCCAAGAAAAACAATCCCTATCTCGCCCGAAACGCCAACGACCCGAGGATGCTCTTCTTCCCCGGTCACTTCTACGGTCCCGACTCCTACGAGCCCATCTCAAAGATTATGGACAAGAAAGTCCCCTACGTGGAAGTCATGGCGGGCATTCACAACATCTTCAAGATTTTCCATATCGAAGGTGTCTATCGCGTGAACTATCATTACCCCGGCACAAAGAAGTGGGGCGTCCGCGGCATGCTTCGCATCACGTTCTGAGGCGACGGGAAAATAACTTGAGGAAAAGTGTTTATCGTTTATTGAAGTAAAATAGATTCTTCCGTAAAATTGATGCCAGACTTATAAATGTAAAGTCTGGCATCAAACATGATTATTTTCTCTTGGTTTATCTCAAAGGCACAACTTCCGTGCTGCTTGCAACCATTGCTTCGTATTCTTGACCTGCAATAAGTTCTGCGCGTGTTCCGCAAGGAAGTGGAACTAATGTAAATAAGAAAACGACAACTGAAGCAGCTGTACGATTCTTTCCACTAATATTTACGTTGGAGTTTGTGAAAGGAACCGTAGTGCCATCTGACATAAGCACATGACTAAGATTAATGCTTAATCGTCCCTTCGTTCCAAAGCAAGATGATTTTTTTGCTTGTGTCACTTTACCTAATACAAGAGTTCCGGAGGGAATAGCGACTTTGCCGTTTACAACAACGTCGCGCACGACTCTAAAGTTAACTCTGTCCCCTACATTCGCATCTGCTGCTTTTAGATTCTCTGCCGCTGTCACAGATATGATTGTACCACCTTTTACAGTCACAGTTTCTTTTGTCTGTGCTTGGCTACACACGGCAACGAATGATAAGATTAAAAATAAAAAATACCTCATAAAGATTGTATTGTACCTTCCAGCACCCTAAAGGTTATAAACGTAAGAGGCGTGGTGCTGTATGCCACGTCTCTAAGTGAAGGTGGTAGGAAAACCTTTATGAAAAGATATGGTAGTAACAGCCCCACGCTATGCGTGAGGTCGTTTTACCTTCTCTTGTTCATAAGTTGAAAGTTTCCTACGCTTTTCACTTACAAGAAGAAGACATAACGCCTCGAAAATAAACTATCTATGCTTCAGATGAAGCCCAGAACGGCGACAAAGGTATAAATAATATCAATAAGTTTTGTTTTTGTATGAAAATATTTAGTTATTTCGATGATCGTATGTCAGAAAAGCAAACGGAAGATTTCCAAAGACCCTGTGTCGGGAAATCCCGCGACGTGTAGTTGATAATAGTGCTCGATTTGTTCCAATAGGCGGCTTCTTTCTGCTCCGTTGAAGCGGAAGAAGCGCATGTTGGAATATTTCATTCGAAGCAGTTTGGGCACGAGCGCCGCGTCCTCCGGCTTCAAGAAATCAGGGTGCAGCGGTTGCGAAGAGCAAAACACCGAGGAGCGCAGGTCAAACCAACAGTTGGGACGATAGGTCCGCGCTTCAGGTCGAAATCCGAGGAACTGCGTCAGATAGAGCAGGAAGACCAGATGAAAGTTCGCAAAACCTTCTTCGCAGGCATCGAGCCATTGCAGCGACTTTTCGACGTACTGAAACAACGTCTCCGTGTCCGGCTCGTGTCGCACGGCATGGAAGAGAAACTCTGCCAAATAGAGTGCGATGGCGGATTTGTGCGGATGGAAGGGGAGGGAAGAGTAGGGGAAGGCTGAGGCAACTGCCTGCGGACGCACCAAAGCGTCGCCGCTGCGTTCCCGCCATTCCAACTCCAGTAGTGCCAAGGGCTGGAACAGACTGTGACGAATCGCGGCGCGGCGCGAACGACTGATGCGCACCATCATGCCGACGCAGCCTGCCTTCTCGGTCAAGACATCGACAATCAAGGCGTCATCGCCATATTTCCTGACGTGCAGAACAACCGCTTTGCTCTTCATGTGACGTATATATATAATAAGGAGTGGAGCTATATATATAATAAGGTGTGGAAGCGGGAATCGAACGCGCTCGTGTCGGCGTCGCCGACGACGCATCAAGAACACTTTTTTCGGAGGTGAAAACCATCGAAGAACACGGCTTCGCCCGCTTTTCACGTACAAAAATACGATATTTTGCAAAAAAAGTGAGGGAAATATTTGCTGGTTCAAAAAATCACCGTACTTTTGCACTCGCAATTACGACCGAAAGGCGTGAGAGCGCACAAAACCGGTCCCTTCGTCTATCGGTTAGGACGAGAGATTTTCATTCTCTAAAGAGGAGTTCGACTCTCCTAGGGACTACTCAATAAAAAAGAAAGAATTTAAAATGGCAAATCACAAATCATCTGTAAAACGTATCCGCCAGTCTGCAGCTCGCAGACTTCACAACAGATATTACGCCAAGACGGCGCGTAATGCTGTGCGTGTTCTCCGTGCTACTACGGACAAGGCAGTTGCAGCAGAACTTCTCCCCAAAGTACAGAAGATGCTCGACAAACTTGCAAAGAACCACATCATTCACAAGAACAAAGCTGCTAACATCAAGAGCAGCGTTGCTTCTCACGTGGGCAAACTTGCTTGAGATTTACAGATCAGGCAATTGAACTAAGCCTTCCACCGAAAAAGTGGAAGGTTTTTTGTTGCTTGTCCGCCGA
>JBJEAG010000365.1:0-5249 GCA_051868855.1 Alloprevotella sp.
TGGCAGCCAAACTCGGTCTCGGCTACGGTCTCTTCGACCTCAAGAACTCCGTGACCAAAACCACCACCGCCTTCTTTGAACCCGCCTTGGACTATGTCGTCTGCAAGATTCCGCGTTGGGACCTCGGCAAGTTCCGCGGCGTCGATCGCGAACTCGGCTCTTCCATGAAGTCCGTCGGCGAAGTCATGGCGATTGGTCGCACCTTTGAAGAAGTGATTCAGAAAGGTCTGCGCATGATAGGTCAGGGCATGCACGGCTTCGTCGATAACAAAGAACTCAAAATTGACAACGTCGAAGAAGCCCTCAAAGAACCCACCGACAAGCGCATCTTCGTCATCGAAAAAGCACTCGCTGCAGGCTATAGCATCGAGCGCATCCACGAACTGACAAAGATTGACCTCTGGTTCCTCCAGAAACTTCAGAAGATTCATCAGACCGACTGCGAACTCCATCGCTGCGCCTCGCTCGAAGAACTTGACGACGAATTGCTCCGCCGCGCCAAGGTGCAAGGCTTCACCGATTTCCAAATCGCTCGTGCCATCGGCATGGAGAAAGCAATGGACATCGAAAAAGCCTCTGCTGCCGTGAGAGAACATCGCAAGAAGAAAGGCATCCTGCCCGTTGTCAAGCAAATCGACACGCTCGCTGCCGAATATCCCGCCCTCACGAACTATCTCTATCTGACCTATAGCGGCGTGGCACACGACATCCACTTCGAGAATGACAACCGCTCCGTCGTCGTGCTCGGCAGTGGCGCCTATCGCATCGGCTCTTCCGTTGAGTTCGACTGGTGCGGCGTACAGGCGTTGAACACGATTCGCAAGGAGGGCTACCGTTCCGTCATGATTAACTATAATCCCGAAACGGTTTCCACGGACTATGACATCTGCGACCGCCTCTACTTTGACGAACTCACCTTTGAGCGCGTCATGGACATTCTCGACCTTGAGACGCCCCACGGCGTCATTGTCTCCACCGGCGGACAAATTCCCAACAACCTCGCCCTGCGTTTGGATGCCGAAAAGATTAACTTGCTCGGCACTCCGGCACGCTACATTGACAATGCCGAAGACCGCGAGAAGTTCTCCGCCATGCTCGGTCGCATCGGCGTCGATCAGCCCGAGTGGAGTGCGCTGACCAGCATGGACGACATCCAGCAGTTCATCGACCGCGTCGGATTCCCCGTTTTGGTGCGTCCTTCCTACGTCCTCTCCGGTGCAGCCATGAACGTCTGCTCCAACCAGGACGAACTGGAACGTTTCCTCCGTCTTGCCGCCAATGTCAGCAAGAAGCATCCCGTGGTGGTCAGCCGTTTCATGCAACACGCCAAGGAAGTCGAGATGGATGCCGTGGCTCGCGATGGTGAGATTATTGCCTACGCCATCAGCGAACACATCGAGTTTGCCGGCGTTCACTCCGGCGACGCCACCATTCAGTTCCCGCCTCAGAAACTCTATGTCGAAACGGCTCGCCGCATCAAGAAAATTTCCAAGCAGATTGCTCGCGAACTCCACATCTCCGGTCCGTTCAACATTCAGTTCCTCGCTCGTGAGAACGACATCAAGGTGATTGAATGCAACCTGCGAGCCTCTCGCTCCTTCCCCTTCGTCAGCAAGGTGTTGAAGATTAACCTCATCGAACTCGCCACCCGCATCATGCTCGACCTTCCCGTCGAGAAACCCGCGAAGAGTCTCTTCGATTTGGACTATGTCGGCATCAAAGCCTCCCAGTTCTCCTTCAACCGCTTGCAGAAGGCAGACCCCGTGTTGGGCGTGGATATGTCCTCCACCGGCGAAGTCGGCTGCCTCGGCGAAGACTCCCGTGCGGCATTGCTCAAAGCCATGTTGTCCGTCGGTCATCGCATTCCGAAGAAGAACATCCTGCTCTCCACCGGCGACGGCAAACAGAAAGCCGAGATGCTCGCTGCTGCCACCTTGCTGCGCGACAACGGTTACAATCTCTTCGCCACTCCCGGCACTTCCCGCTATCTCACGGAGAACGGCATTCCCAACACTTTGGTGCACTGGCCGAGTGAAGCGCCCCGGACTCCGCAGGCGTTGGACATGCTCCACAACAAAGAGATTGACATGGTGGTGAACGTGCCCAAGAACTTGTCTTCCGGAGAGCTGACCAACGGCTACAAGATTCGTCGTGCCGCCATCGACCTCAACGTGCCGCTCATCACCAACGCACGTCTGGCTTCGGCGTTCATCTATGCGTTCTGCACGTTGAAACCCGAAGACCTTGATATCAAGTGCTGGCAGGAATATTGATTCATCCTCCCCGAAGAATCACTCATTAATATTTTTACCTCAGAACTTTGTTGCAAGGTTCTGAGGTAAACGTTTTCGAGAGAGAACTAATTGGAGTAGCGTAGTCCCTAATTTAACCATATCATGAAAATCTATTTGGACACCACCTTGCAAGAGTTGTTTGACGGAGGTCTCATTTCGGTGAGAACCTTCAACAGTCTGCGCAATGCCGGCATGAAAACGCTGGAGGACGTGCTGAACTTCTCGGATTCGTCCTTGGATTTGCTGAGGTTGAAAAACTTCGGCAGAAAGTCTTTTGAAGAGATTTTGCCTTTCCTCAGAGATGTTTGTTCGGAGATGTATTTCATGCGTCCGATGACGCCGGAGCAGGTGTTTGCCACTTTGCCCTCGGAGATTGAGGATATTCTCAGAGAAAGTTATGAGTCGCTCTTTGCGGAAGAGAACAAGGTGACGAACTTCTTCAAAGAAACTTTTCCGTCGGTGGAGATGCTGCACGACAAAGTGGTGTCCCGTGGAAGCAACCTGCTGCAAATTCATGATGGGTTCTCAAAGGCGGAAAACGTGGAGATTCGCCGGATGTTTTGGTCCTATTTGGATTCTTCCACTCGAAGAATGCAGGAGAGGAACTGTACTGACGATAGAACATACTTTGCATACAAAGACAAACTCCAAGATCTCCAATCGCGTCTTGAGGTGTTCAGTTATGAGGAAATAATCCGGCATTTCCTCTCGCCCGAGAAACGGGATTTTCTTCAGAGGCTGTATGTTCAGATGCGGGAGAAGCAGCTGAGTGTGCGTGGAAAGCATTTCGTGGAACGTGTGGCTCCTAACTTTGAGACACTCGTGGCTCTGTTCAAATCTCCACAATCGGACTACAGAAAGTTGTGTCCCGGTCAAGCCATGGAGAAAACACTCTCCGAGTTGTTTGCTTTCAATCAAAAACTGAAAGAGCAGTTTGACCGTTATTGGCAAATGAGCGAAGAGGAACTACAGGCGGAGACCCTGAAACGCGACCATCCTTACCTGAACCAAGAAGAACAGACCTTTGTCCTTGACCATCAAAGAGCGTTTGGAACCTATCCTCTCTTCTTCCTGCTCCACTGCCACATGCGTCAGTCGGAGGCAAGATACGACAGAATTTACAGTCAGACATACGGCATCTGTGGCGGGGTGCAGCGAACGTGGAGTGAAATCGCCGAACAGTTTGGGGTGACGCGTGAACGTGTCCGTCAGATTTTGTCGAATGAGCTGGAGGTGCATGAAACCAAACTGATGCAGCATGCTGACTGGAAACAATATGAAGCGTTGTATTCGTTGCCATTCATTACGCAGGATTCAGTGGAGTATCAAACGTTGAAGGAACGGGAGCATTTGGCTTTTGACTTCCAAGTTTTTGCGAGACTGCTACAGTTGATTGGCGGCTACGACGTGGAGGTCGCGGACAATTTCACTGTGGTCATCAACCGCAAAGCAATGCCTTCGTTTAAGTTTAAAAGATGTTTCAAGGCATTGCGTGCGCTGATTGCTTCGCACCACACAAAGGACACGTTGACGGAGATTAGTTCCATGTTGAACGATGTGAGCCCGGACGAACAGGAGGCGGCATGCCGATTGATGGCTCATGTCGCAAAAGAAGTTTGGGGGCTTGAAGTGGTGGACGGTCAGAAAATAGTGCTAAAACAAAATCGCGTAGATGTCTTCGAAGAAATATCCGACATCCTCACCGAGAGGGGAGAACCCATGTCTCTTGACGAACTCTTTGAAGCGTTCAAGCAGAGAAACCCGTACCACAAACTCACCGCATCATGGCAGCTTCGTGCATATTTGCAACGCGACCCACACATCAAGGCGTTGGGGAAAACCTCACGCTACGGACTGGACTCTTGGGATAATATCTTCTATGGAACCATTCGAGACTTGCTGGTGAAGCTTCTGGAAGCATCAGACGTTCCTCTTCCTGTCAGTCAACTGCAAGAATCGGTGAAGCTACATTTTCCGACCACGTCCGCCAATAGTCTTTATTCCACAATGTGGGTTTCTCCCGAACGTTTCGTTATGTTTGATGGCAGCCTGTGGGGGTTGAAGGGGAAGGAATATGCTCCCTCGTTCTCAAAGGCGAACATCGAACGCAATGTACGCAATGAATACAGTTTTGAGAACCGTTACGCAGACTTTCGCAAGTTCGTGGAAGAAAACAAACGCTATCCTTTGCATGCCGGCGACGACCGGGAGGCTTCGCTCTCTCGTTGGTTATACAATGTGCGCAATCGAGTCCTTGCTGTGAGCGAGGACGAGATACAGCGATTGGAGGATTCCATCAAGCACGATGAGGCGGAGTTTATCCCAAGAACTTCTACAGAGAATAATTTCCGCAATAACTGCCGCGCCTATGTAGAATATGTGGACACGCATCACACATTGCCCACGGCGTCAAAAGGACAGGATTTATATCTGTGGCTTAGAAACTCAATGAGGAGTTCCAAACACTTTTCCGACCACAGAAAAAAGTATCTGAACGATTTGCTTGATTTCATCCAATCATTCACTCTTCCGTTGTTTCGCAATTAGGCGAACAGAGAAAGTAAAAACAGGCGGAAACTATAGGATGTGACGTGAACACGTTGCGAGTTCATCTGTGTTCACGCCAAATTCCACGTCCCGTTTCCGCGTTTGTCATCAAGTTTCAGTATTCACAGGGTTTTTATCTGTCAGTGCCGACAGCCATCCTTACCTCTTCTATGTCGGTGGAGGTCATTTCTGCGATTCGCTCCACTGACATGCCTTTGCGATACATGGTGCGGAACACTTCTGCAATTCCTTCTGCGCGTCCTTCTGCGCGTCCTTCTGCGCGTCCTTCCGCTCGTCCTTTAGCTATTCCCTTTGCCATTCCTTTAGCCATTCCTTTTGCCATTCCTTTCGCTATTCCTTTCTTCTCGGCTGTCTCCGTCACGGCGCACATATCCCAGAAGTCCTTTT
>JBJEAG010000366.1:0-5142 GCA_051868855.1 Alloprevotella sp.
CTTGCATCTTAGCCATTCTGACGCACCTTTGAGGGTAAAGCCAAAATCTGCATTTCGACACACCCTCCTCTTGCACGTTCTGAAAAACATACATAACACATAGCAGCATCAGACTATCATTGTGGTGTTCCAGAAACAAGCCTAGGAAACTTCATTTTGGATAAAAGACCACATCAATGATGGTTGGTTTGACGCTTCTGAACAAGTTGAAGGAATCAAACCAATCTACTGAATAACGATAGCAGATGTTTGCACCCGATAACGGGTGTGAGCATTCTTATTCAGTAGAGGGGTCCATCACATTCCTAGGCTTGTACCCCGGAACACCATAAGAAAGGCTTGCACCCCCTTTTTTGTGGTCTTCCTGCTCACAGACAGTCATGCCAAATGATAGGTTGATGAACTTGCAGCCTAATCATTTGGCATTTATGATTACCCCCACAAACAAGCAAGTGAAGTCTCGCTCTCGCGTGCAGCAACACGGCGAGGTCTTCACCAACGAGCGCGAGGTGAACGCCATGCTCGACCTCGTGAAGCACGAGACGGAGCGCATCGACAGCCGCTTTCTCGAACCCGCCTGCGGCGACGGGAATTTCTTGGCGGAGATTCTGCGCCGCAAGTTGCGCGTCTGCCGCAGTTTTGTCGAACAGGGGAAAAACACGCAGTTGGAATATGAGAAAAACGCCGTGCTGGCAGTCAGCAGTATCTACGGCATCGAACTCCTCGCCGACAACGTTGCCACCTGTCGCGAACGACTCTTCGACATCTTCGCTGCGGACTATCGCTCCCTCTTCCCCGACAGTGTCAAACCGGAGTGCCTCGAGAGCATCCGCTATCTGCTCAGCAAAAACATCATCATCGGCAACGCCCTCACCTATCGGCGGGTGGACCGACCGGAAGAATGGATTGTCATTTCCGAATGGAGTCTGCTCGGCGGCGGCATGATGAACCGGCGGGACTATGCGTTCAACTACATGGTCGGCGGGAGCCGACAGAACGACCTCTTCAGCGACCTGCCCTGCGGCACGTTCGAGCCCGTGCATTTCTTGAACCTAAACAGAGAGAGTTATGGAGAATAGCGCCTACAATCCCGACGTGCTGAACTGCATTGCGAATCTCAGCAACGATGAAGTGTTCACTCCGCCCGCTCTTGCCAACCAAGTTTTGGACACGCTGCCGCAGGAACTCTTCCGCAGTCCCGACACGACCTTCCTCGACCCATTTTGCAAATCGGGTGTTTTCCTCCGCGAAATCGTCAAGCGGCTTGACGTCGGACTGAAGGAAAGGATTCCCGACCGGAGGAAACGCATTGACCACATCATGCACCGCCAAGTCTTCGGCATCGCGCTGACGGAACTCACCGCCCTGCTCAGCCGCCGCACGCTCTATTGCAGCAAGAGTGCCAACGGTCCCCACAGCGTCAGCCACTTTGACGACGCGCAGGGCAATGTGCGCTACGAGGTCGTGCGTCACACCTGGCAGCACGGCAAATGTCGCTACTGCGGCGCGAGCAAGGAAGTCTATGACCGCGGCGACGCCTCCGAACAGTATGCTTATCAATTCATTCACACCGACAACCCCGAAAAATTATTCCCCAAAAACATGACGTTCGACGTAATCATTGGCAACCCGCCGTATCAAATGAGTGATGGAGGCTCTAAAGCAAGTGCAAGTCCCATCTATCACTTGTTCGTTGAACAGGCAAAGAAATTGAAACCTCGTTATTTGACTATGATTATTCCTTCACGGTGGTTCACTGGTGGAAAAGGCTTGGATAGTTTCCGAGATTCAATGCTGAATGATGACCAAATTAGATATATGAAGGATTACGTCAATGCAAAAGATTGCTTCCCTGGATTAAGTGTGAGTGGAGGAATTTGTATTTTCCTTTGGGAGAGAGACTATAGTGGACTCTGCAACTTCGTGTCTGTGAATGGCAATATAAGTAGTTCTGCAAAGAGAAAACTAAATGAGTTTCCTGTTTTTGTGCGCTATAACAATGCCGTCAACATTATCCACAAGATTTTGAAAAGAGGCGAGAAGTCTGTAAAAACGATTCTAACTTCGCGTAATCCATTTGGAATCCCGACTAATGTTAGAGGAACAAGTCGTAAAACAGAAAATTATTACAAACTTTTTTCAAGTAAAGGAGAAGGATATATTAGTGAGCGCGAAATCCTATCGAATAAACAAACCGCAGATTCTTACAAAGTAATGCTAACACGTATTATGTGTGAACATGCAGGGGAACCAGACAAAGATGGTTTGTTCAAAGTGATTGCAACAATAAAATTACTGCGACAGAAAGAAGTTTGTACAGATACCTATATAGTAGCAGGAGCGTTCAATAATGAGAAATCAGCTTTATGCCTCAAAAGTTATCTTAAAACTAAATTTGTAAGATTTCTTGTCCTTCAAGCAGCAGCGTCAATTAATTTATCTAAGGCAACATATTCTTTCGTCCCCCTTCAAGACTTCTCGCATCCTTGGACCGACGAGATGCTCTACAAGAAATACGGCTTGGACGAGAAAGAGATTGCGTTCATTGAGTCTATGATTCGTCCGATGGAATGACTATGGCAGCAACTGACTTACTTCAATATCAAAGCGAGGAACGCCCCGTCATCTACGCCTACTCCGACACGCGATTCCCCAATATGCTCAAAGTGGGATTCACCTCAAGAAAAGTGGAGGTGAGAATGAAGGAACACTATCCGACACTCGTGCCGGGGCAGTCGTGGAAAGTGGAACTCGTGCGCTCCGCCATGCGACAAGACGGTTCGGTCTTCACCGACAAAGCCGTGCACCGCGTGCTGAAAAAGGCACACGTGCCCAACCCGCAGGGAGAATGGTTCGTCTGCGACACACGGCAGGTGGTGCAAGCCATCGAGGCGGTCAGAGAAAACGAAACCACGCTGCTCACCAGAACGCTGGACTTCAAAATGCGACCCGAGCAAAGCAACGCCGTCGAGAAAACGGTTGCCTATTTCAACTCCTTCGCCGCCGACAAGGCAAACCGAGGGAAAACGCCGCACTTCCTCTGGAACGCCAAAATGAGATTCGGAAAGACGTTCACCGCCTACCAACTCGCCCTGCGGATGAAATGGAAACACGTGCTCGTCCTCACCTTCAAACCCGCAGTGAAGACGGCATGGAAAGAGGATTTGCTGACGCACAAGGACTTCGAGGGATGGACCTTCGTCGAAAAACAGGAGAACCGAGAGTTCAATGCCGTCAAGCCCGGCGGACGCTTCGTCTGCTTCGCCTCCTTCCAAGACGTGCTCGGGACAAACAGCGCGGGAGGCATCAAAGCCACCAACCGTTGGATTGAAACGGTGGAGTGGGACTGCATCGTGCTCGACGAATATCACTTCGGAGCGTGGGGAAAGAACGCCAAAGAGTTCTATAACAAACAAGACCTTGCCGCAAACATCGCCGAGGAGACACGCGAGATTCTCAGCGAAGACGCTGCGTCGAAAAAGGAAATCGAGGCGAGAGAGAACTTCGACGAGGGACTGATGCCGCTCCGAACGAAACACTATCTCTATCTCTCCGGCACGCCCTTCCGAGCCATAGCCAGCGGGGAGTTCATCGAGGAGCAAATCTTCAACTGGACCTACTCTGACGAACAAAATGCCAAAGAGCATTGGGATGACAGACGAGGAAAGAACCCCTATCTCGCCCTGCCGAAAATGGTGATGCTGACCTATCAACTGCCCGAGAAAATCCGCGAAATTGCCGAACAAGGGGAGTTCTGCGAGTTCGACCTCAACGAGTTCTTCCGCGCCGAAGACGACACCTTCGTCAATGAAGACTACGTGCAGAAATGGGTGGACCTCATCCACGGAACCTACGCCGAGAACCTCGTCAGCGACCTGAAACTGGCGGGAGAGAAACCGCCCATGCCCTTCTCCGACGCAAGACTGCTGGACTATCTCCGCCACACTTTCTGGTTCCTGCCCTCCGTGGCGGCGTGCCGAGCCATGAAACGACTCCTCAGGAAACCCATCAACCGAAAGTTCTTCGGACGCTACGAAGTCATCGTCGCTGCGGGCAATGAAGCGGGCATGGGTGCAGAGGCAGTGAATCCGGTCTATGAAAACATGGGAAACCCGCAGGAGGATTGCACCATCACGCTCTCTTGCGGCAAACTCTCCACCGGCGTCACCGTCAAACCCTGGACGGGCATCTTCATGCTCCGAAACTCATCTTCTCCTGAAACCTATTTCCAAGCAGCCTTCCGAGTGCAGTCGCCTTGGACGCTGCGCGACGAGAGGGGAGAGGAGGTGGTGCTCAAACCGCTCTGCTACGTCTTTGATTTCGCGCCGAACCGTGCGCTGAGGCAGGTGGCAGACTACAGTTGCCGGCTCAGCGTCGATGGAAACAATCCGGAACAGAAGGTGGAAGAGTTCATTCACTATCTTCCCATCCTCGCCTACGACGGCTCGAGCATGAAACAGATTGATGCCGCGGGCATCCTCGACATGGCAATGTCGGGCACAACAGCAACCTTGCTCGCCCGCCGCTGGGAAAGCGCTCTCCTCGTCAATGTCGATAACGGCACGCTGAAAAGGCTCATGGAAAGCGAGGAAGCCATGAAGGCACTGATGAACATCGAAGGATTCAGAGCACTCAACAAGGACATAGAAACCATCATCAACAAATCGGAGGCGGTCAAGAAAACCAAAAAAGAAAAAGGAGATAAACTCACGCCGAAGGAAAAGAAGGAACTGACGAAAGAAGAGAAAGAGTTCAAATCCAAACGAAAGGAAATCCAGCAGAAACTCATCAAATTCGCCACCCGCATCCCCGTCTTCATGTATTTGACAGACTATCGCGAATACACGCTCCACGACGTGATTCATCAACTCGAACCCGAACTGTTCCGCAAGGTGACGGGACTGACGCTGCCCGACTTCGACCTCCTCGTTTCCCTCGGCGTCTTCAACCGAGAACTCATGAACGATGCAGTCTATAAGTTCAAACGCTACGAAGACGCTTCGCTGACCTATACGGGAATCAACACGCACGAAGGAGAGAACGTCGG
Source organism: Alloprevotella sp. (assembly GCA_051868855.1). Classification (GTDB taxonomy): domain Bacteria; phylum Bacteroidota; class Bacteroidia; order Bacteroidales; family Bacteroidaceae; genus Alloprevotella. Next base: position 5,048 of record JBJEAG010000366.1, read on the forward strand.
CGGCTTCGACACCGTCCTCTCCGAAGAAACCTATCAGCGTCGCACACCGCGCATGACCTTCCGCTGATTCCGTCGGCGGGCAAGTCTGCCCCCCC
>JBJEAG010000367.1:0-5123 GCA_051868855.1 Alloprevotella sp.
TAATGGAGAGAACTAAGCCCTTCCCTTTAGGGAGGGGTTGGGGTAGGCTTCTCTTCGTCTCTTCGTCTCTTTGTCTCTTTGTCTCTTTGACTCTTCGTCCGGAGCGCAGCGACCACCGCGCCGCTCCTTTGACCCTTTTCTCTCCATTAATGCTCATTAATTGATTCGTTAATCCTTCATTAATTCTTTTTTAATGAGGCATTAATGAGACCATTGATGAACATTAATGGAGAGGACTAAGCCCTTCCCTTTAGGGAGGGGTTGGGGTAGGCTTCTCTTCGTCTCTATGTCTCTTAGTCTCTTTGACTCTTCGTCCGGAGCGCAGCGACCACCGCGCCGACCCTTTGACCCTTCACTTTCTCCATTAATGCTCATTAATTGATTCGTTAATCCTTCATTAATTCTTTTTTTAATGAGGCATTAATGAGACCATTGATGAACATTAATGGAGAGGGCTAAGCCCTTCCCTTTAGGGAGGGGTTGGGGTAGGCTTCTCTTCGTCTCTTTGTCTCTTTGACTCTTCGTCCGGAGCGCAGCGACCACCGCGCCGACCCTTTTGACCTCTTTGACCCTTTTGACCTTTTTGACCCTCCTCTTCTGCTGCCATTAAACTGTCATTTTCGAACAACCGAAAAATATAAATGGATTCGGGCGTGGAGGGCGCGGTTTCGGGTTTAAATCCCTATACGTTTTTCAAGGGGTTGCTGCATTTCGAGCAAATCCTACACTCCGCGAGCGGAAATGTTGAAAATCAAAGGTGTAAGTGTGTAGGATTTGGTTTGTAATTCCTACACAAATCCTACACAAAACCCTACACAGTGCAGGGTTGCCGTTTTCGAGTGTTGGGTTGTGCTGCGCGAAAAATATAAATGGTCGTTCGGAGCATCAAATGCAAAAATCTCCGTTTTCATCGGAAAACAGGGCATTGGACGAACGATGAAAATTGTCTTTTTGATAAGACTTTGAAAATAAAGGCTTTGTTCCGTTCACGCAGAATCCGCTTGTCTCACGCAGAATCCGCAGAATGAAAGGAATTTTTAGAACACGAATTACACGAATCTGACGAATGAAACGAATTTCGCGCCGACCCTTTTGACCTTTTAGACTTTTTAGACCGGAGCGAAGCGACTCCGCCGTGGCAACATTCCTGCACGCCGACTTGTCATTTTTTTCTTGGGAGTCGTTGGTGTGCACCCTTAGGATGCACACGTGTTCGCCGTAACGATGCACACGTGTCCACCGTAACGATGCACACGTGTTCGCCCTAAGGGTGCACACCAACGGGATAGGGGACAGGAACGACAAATCGGCGGACAGAAACATTGCCATGCCGTCCGCGAATGATGTTTTTACTGCTGTTCGGTAAGTTGTTCTTCAAATGTTTCCACGTGCAGGGCGGCGGTGTTTCATAATAGTCAATTTGCTGCGTTGCTATCGGATTCGGGCTTGGTCATGTACTTCAGTGCGCCCTTATCCTCAGCGCCTTGCATCTTGACCATTCTGATGCGCCGCCGTCAACCTCCCACGCCTTGGGAGACGGCGCATCATAATAGCCAATTATTGCTTTCAGGTAAACGGTCTTAATGAAATGAATACGTTGATGCTTGCAGCAGACAAGCCCCCTTGCCATCCGGCTGAAAATACTTTTACCGGACAGCGATATTTTTTAATGAGACATTAATGAGACCTTTTACGAACATTAATGGAGGGAACCTAATTTTGAGTGGGGAAGGGTTCTTCTGCATGCCACTTCTGCATGCGACATAAATTCTTGATTCATCGCTGCACCTTCGCCTTGAGGGAGATGAGGGGGATGAGCATTTCCTCCATGGAGATGCCGCCGTGCTGGAACGTGTCCTTATAATATTGCACGTAGTAGTTGTAGTTGTTGGGATAGGCGAAGAAGCGGGCGCCGGTGGCGAAGATGTAGGCGGTGGAGAGGTTGGGCTGGGGGAGGAGGAGGCGGCGCGGCTGCTTCACCTCATAGACCTCCTTCGGATTGTAGGAGAGGTTCTTGCCGAGTTTGTAGCGCAGGTTGGTGTTCACGTTGCGGTCGCCGACGACCTTGGTGGGCGTGTTCACGCGGATGCTGCCGTGGTCCGTGGTGATGAGGATGTCGAAGTCCTCGGAGGCGAGGCGGCGGAAGAGGTCTTTGATGGGCGTGTGACGGAACCAGGAGAGCGTGATGCTGCGATAGGCGGACTCGTTTCCCGCCAACTCTCTCACCATCTTGGACTCGGTGCGGGCGTGGCTGAGGATGTCGATGAAGTTGATGACCAGGACGTTCAGCGGATGTGCTGCCATGGCGGAGAAACCGCCGAGGAGTTTGTCCATGGCGCCCGAGTCGTTCACTTTGTGGTAGGTGAAGGTCTCGCGGCGGCGATAGCGCGCCAGTTGCTGACGAATCAGTTCCTCCTCGTTGAGGTTCTTGCCCTCGTCCTCCTCCTCATCCACCCAGAGGTCGGGATACATCTCCTTTATCTGCAGCGGCATCAGTCCGGCGAAGATGGCGTTGCGGGCATATTGCGTGGCGGTGGGGAGGATGCTGTAGTAGAGGTTTTCCTCGATGTCGAAGTCGTCGGAGAGTTCGGCGGAGAGCATGCGCCACTGGTCGAAGCGGCAGTTGTCCAAGACGAGTAGCAACACCTTGCGTCCGGCGTTGAGGCGCGGGAAGACGCAACGTTTGAAGACGTCGGGGCTCATCAGCGGTCGCGAGTCGGGGTCGGCAATCCAGTCTTCGTAGTTTTTCCGCACGAACTTGGCGAAGGTGAGGTCTGCCTCCTCCTTCTGCATCTGCAACATGTCGGTCATGGCACTGTCCGTCGTGGCGAGTTCCATTTCCCAGAAGACGAGTTTCTTGTAGAGTTCCTTCCAGTCTTCGGCGGAGAGGTTTTCGCTGAGTTGCATGCCGATGCGGGCGAAGTCCTGCCGATAGCCTGTCTGAGCCACCTCCTGCACCAGTTCTTTGCGGTGAATGTTTTTCTTGAGCGTCAGCAGAATCTGGTTCGGATTGACGGGTTTGATGAGATAGTCCGCAATCTTGGAGCCAATCGCCTGCTCCATGAGGTCTTCCTCTTCGTTTTTGGTGACCATGACGACGGGGACGTTGGGCATTATCTCCTTGAGTTGCATGAGTGTCTCGAGTCCGGAGAGTCCGGGCATGTTTTCGTCGAGCAGGATGAGGTCGAAACTGCTCTCGCGACAAATGTCTATGGCATCGGCACCGTTGGAGGCGGTGTCAATCTCATAGCCTTTCTTTTCAAGGAAAATGATGTGGGGACGGAGCATTTCAATCTCATCGTCCACCCAAAGTAGTCTGCCGTTGGTCATTGGAGAGTCAAAAAGTCAAAAAGTCGGAGTCGCTTCGCGAAGGTCAAAAAGTCAAAGAGTCAAAAAGACAAAAAGACAAAGAGTCAAAAAGGTCGAAGAGTCAAAGAGACGAAGAGTCAAAGAGACGAAGAGACAAAGAGACGAAGAGGGCAAAGGGGTCAAAGGGTGCGGAGGAGCAAAGGAAACCTTTCTCTACTTTCTCTACTTTCTCTACCTTTCCTTACCCTTCTTTACCCTTCTCTACCCTTCTTTACCCTTCTTTACCCTTCTTTACCCTTCTCTACCCTTCTTTACCCTTCTCTACCTTTCTCTACCTTTCTTTACCCTTCTCTACCCTTCTTTACCTTTCCTTACCCTTCTCTACCCTTCTCTACCTCTTCCCCCTCAGGGGGTCAATCCAAGTGGTAGTTCCACTGGCGGATGGCGTCGCTCCAGTGTTCTTCGACGAGGCGGACGGTTTCTTCGGCGTATTTATACTTATTCTTTTTATAGCCTTTCTTCGCGCCGACGTATTGTTCGATGGCGGTGCGTGCTTCGTCGAAGCCGGGGATGTGGAGCGTGCGATAAATCTTTTCCGTCATGCCGAGCGCGTCGGCTTCGAAGTCCTCGAACTTCACTTCGAGCAGGTTGCCCTCGGGGATGAGGTGTTTGTCTGCCTCGTAGCGGTCGTAGAGTTTCTTATAGACGACGAGGATGTTATCGACCAGTTCCTGCTCGGAGAACTCCTCGAGTTTGAGGGGCTGGATGGTGTTGGTGTAGAAGGAGCGGGTGGATTCGAAGACGGTGTAGGGGTTTCGCATCAGATAGATGAACTTGGCGTTGGGGAACATCTTGACCAGTTCCTTGACGCGTCCCGTGTGGGGCGGGTTCTTGGAGAGGAACTGCGTGCCTCCGGTGTTCCAGAGCGAGATGCGAATCATTTTGCGGAAGGTGTCCTCCCATTCCTTCAGTTCTTCGGGCGCGATGCCGTCGAAGAGCATGTATTTGTCGCAGTACTCCTGCATGTAGCGGGGGAAGAACCAGAAGTTATAGTAGGTGTAGGGGCACATGTTGGAGAGGGCGAACTCCTCTTCTTGCGGCAAATCGACAGCGAGTTCCATGTTGTCGGTGGGTCGTTTGTCGGGCATGAGCCAGGACATGTTCTTCTTGAAGAAAGGCTGTCCGACCATCATGAGGTGCGGGAAGACGGTCTGATAGGTGGTGCAGAAGCCGAAGTGTTTGTCGCAGGAGAGGACGTTGTGGACGAAGGTCGTGCCGGAGCGCCAGTGACCGAGGATGAAGACGGGGTCGTGTTCGAGCGGTTTGTCGGCGAGGAGTTTTTCATATTTGCGGTCCTGCAGCGGCGCGAGGGTGGAGAGGAGGCGGCAGACGGCTTTCGTCAGACGATATTTCCCTTTCCACGCCGCATCCACGGCGCGGCCGGCGGTGATGGATTTGAACGTGCGCCAGTCGGCACCGACCAGCGTGTTGATGGGGAGTTTGTTGAATTCAATGAGACCCATGATATGTGAACGTTTGGATTTTTCTTGAGTGAATGGAGGTTCTCGCCGCGTGCTCCGAACGGGCGGTACGGCTGTAACCGTTCAAAAGTACAATAACGCGATGAAAAGTCGGGAGAAACGGGCGCAGAGTTATTCTTTTTTAAGAAGAAATTGGACTCACCTGCAAAATCCCGTGTCAGTTGGGAATCACAAAGCGGATTAACTCCTTGGTTGATGCAAACCCGACAGAGGGCGCCGCTTCGTCAGACGGGGTCCACGTCGCAGACCAGCGTCACGCTGCGGAAGGCGGAC
>JBJEAG010000368.1:0-5121 GCA_051868855.1 Alloprevotella sp.
GCTGATGCACTGCCATTTAGACCTTTCGTGACGGAACAGTGTGAATAATGCAGGTCAAACCGTGGTTTTCTGTGTTGTCAGAAGCGGGCGGTGACTTGGAAGTCGATGGTGTTGTAGAATCTGTCTTTGGCGGTGTTGTGGCGGCTGCGGTCGTCGGTGAACGTGTAGTTCAACTGGAAGATGAGGTTCTTGCCGAGAAAGTAGTTGGCAGCGAGTCCGTAGTCCGTCTTGAGGCTGCTCCAAGTTTTGGCGTCGCGGTAGCAGTCGTAGCGTCCATAGATCTTGAGGTTCTTCATGACGGGAGCACCGAGGGTGGCATACCACGCATCGGAGCGGCGGGGGGCATTGATGTTGGTGGTGACTCCGCCGACACTGCTCATGTATTCTCCGCGCACGGTCCAGTCGCTTTCATATTTCAAACCGGCTCCCCAGCGCACACGCTTCACTTTCTGCTGCGTCGTTCCGGGATTGGCGGCATTGTATTTCTCATTGACGTAGGTGCCGTTCCAGCCGAAACCGCCGATGCAGAGGTTCTTGATGGGAGAAATCCAGAGTCCTCCGATGAGGTCTTTCTGTTTGTCCTTGTCGGTGTGGTTGATTCCCTGACCGTTGAAGACGCCAATCTGATAGTGCATCCATTTGTGTCCGTCCGCGGCGGGGAAGAGGTCGCCCTGCACTTGGAGTCCGAGGTCACGTCCGGAACTTTTGTGCTCGCCGTTGCGGTCGCTGATGGAGGCGAGTTTCATGGTCGCCTGAGAGTAGCTGCCGAGTCCGACGTTCAGAGGAGAGTAGGGGTTCTCGAAACCGAAGGAGCGTTTGAACTGTCCCATTTTGACGCGGAAGCAGTCGAACTTTTGCCATTCAACGAAGGCATCGACGATGCGCGGACCTTTGTCCTCGCCGGGTGCGCCGTTGACCTCGAGTTGGAACTTATAGTAGAAGTCCTTATAGACCTTTCCATCGACATAGAGACGGAGGAAGCGGAGGTCGAAGCCGCCGTTTTCGGTGGTGTGGTCCTCGTCGCGCCAGGAGAATTTACCGATGATGTAGCCTCCGAACTTCATGGTCGGTTTCATGTCTTTGAGCACTTTGGGAGTGTTTTTGGAGACGGTGTCACGGGCGCCGAGGATGGTGATGCCGGGTGTTTCGGATTCTTCGTTGAAGGCATAGCCCTTGCCTTGAACGGCTTTGTCGTCCGTGGCGTTTTCACTGTTCACGTTTTCGGCATGAGCGCCGGCGGCGAGGAGCAGGAGAGGGAGAATGAGATATTTTTTCATTGTCACTTATCTTGTCACTTTCTTGTCACTTTTCACTCTTTGATGTTGGGTTGTTGCAGACCGTAGCCTTTCCGTTTGTCTTCCAAGAGGAGGAGGAAGGAGATGAGGATGGCGATGACGCCGAAGCCGGCGAAGATGGTCATGGTCTGCGTGTAGTCAATCGTGCCGTCGGCAGCGGTGTTTGCCTGATTCACCTTGCCAATCCAAACGGGCACGAGGGCGAGACCGATGTTTTGGATGTAGAAGATGAGTGCGTAGGCTGTGCCGAGGAGTTTCATCGGAATGATTTTGGGCACGGAGGGCCACATGGCAGAGGGTACGAGACCGAAGGCGATGCCGAGGACAATCATCACGGCAATGGCAATCAGCCAAGAGTCAAAGGGAAGGGCGAAGACGACGTGGACAAGGGTGAGCAGGGCACTGCCGATAATCATCAGCGTGGCACCTTTGCCGTGTTTGTCGTAGATGTGACCGAAGAAGGGAGTGAGGAAGATGGTGCCGAAGGGCAGCATGGCGGGAATGAGTCCGGCAACGCCTTCATCCACACCATATTTGAAAATCATGAGTTTCGTGGCGAACTTCAAGAAGGGGAAGACGCCGGCGTAGAACATGAGGCAGAGCACGGCGACATACCAGAAGCCGCGGTTGCAAAGAAGGATGTGGAGGTCGGCAAACTTGAAGCCTTCTTCGGGCTCGACAGCCACGGCGGCAGCGGAAGCGTCTTCCTTGCGGTCCATGACGCAATAGACGAGGAAAGCAATCAGTCCGGCACCGAGCAGGGAGGCACCGAGACCGACGGAGCAGTGAACGCCGCCGCACATTTTGGCGAAGGGAAGAGCCACTGCGAGGGCAGCCGCCGTTCCGATACGTGCCAAAGCGACCTGAAGTCCCATGGCGAGGGCGAGTTCGTGACCCGTGAACCATTTGACGATGACTTTGCTGACGGTGATTCCGGCAATTTCGCAGCCGACGCCGTAGATGGCGAAGCCGAGGACAGCCCAAAGCACCTGTGTCTGATAGGTGCCGATGCCGAGGGGCAGGGTGACGCTGCCGTCGAAGCTGTGGCTCACAGCCCAGTATTTGATGAGTGCGCCGCCGAACATGAGCATGGTGGACATGATGCCGGTGAAGCGAATGCCAAACTTGTCGAGGATGATGCCTCCGAAGAAGAGGAGAAGGAGGAATACGTTGAAGTAGCCGTAGGCACCGGAGAAGAAACCATATTCGTCACTGCTCCATCCGAGTCCGAGACTGTTGGAGTCAGCGGCGGCGGTGAGGAGCGGTTCGAGCGGCGACATCACGTCGGTGAAGAAATAGCCTGCCATCATAGTCAGACTGACGATGACCAGAGCGGTCCAGCGAGCTGCTTTTGAGTCGCTGAGTTTGCGTTGAAGTGTTTCAGTCATTTATTTTTAAAGATTATGTTGTGAATATTCAGGCGTTCGGAACTCTTTCGGAGCTCTCATTTCAAATATTTGTCCAGCCAGCGGAAGAAGGTGCGTTGCCAGAGAATGCCGTTTTGGGGTTTCAGCACCCAGTGATTCTCGTCGGGAAACAGGAGGAGTTGGGCGTCGAGTCCGCGCATTCTGGCTGCGGTGAAGGCACTTTCTGCCTGAGTGTATTCGATGCGGAAGTCGCGCTGTCCGTGGATGCAGAGGATGGGCGTGTCCCATTTATCGACGTAGAGATGGGGCGAGGTGGCGAAGACCTTCTGCACCTGACCTTTGGCGTCGAGGTTCCAGGGCGCGCTGCCCATGTCCCAGTTGGGGAACCAGAGCTCCTCGGTCTCAACATATTGCTGCTGCGTGTTGTAGATGCCGTCGTGGGCGATGAACGCCTTGAAGCGTTTGTCGTGGTTTCCGGCGAGCCAATAGACACTGTAGCCTCCGAAACTTGCACCGACGGCACCGAGGCGGTTGCGGTCAATGTAGGGTTCGGCGGCGAGGTCGTCAATGGCGGAGAGATAGTCCTGCATGCACTGACCGGAGTAGTCGCCACTGATTTCTTCGAGCCACTCCATGCCGAAGCCGGGAAGGCCGCGGCGGTTCGGGGCGATGATGACATAGTCGTTCGCTGCCATGATTTGGAAGTTCCAACGGTAGCTCCAGAACTGACTGACGGGAGACTGCGGACCGCCTTCGCAGAAGAGAAGGGCGGGATATTTCTTCGCGGGGTCAAAGTGGGGCGGATAAATCACCCAGCAGAGTTCTTCCTTGCCGTCGGTGGTCTTGACCCAGCGCTCTTTGACTTCGCCCCAGGCGAGGTTTTTGTAGAAGTGGTCGTTTTCGTGGGTGAGTTGCTGCGCTTCGGCGGTCTTCTTGGATTTCGTGTTGATTGAGAAGATTTCGTCGGCGCGGCTCATGCTGTGGCGTTTCGCCAGGAGGGTGACGCCGTCGGGCGCGAGTCCGACGAGGGCATAGTCTGCCACGTCATCGGTGAGGGGGCGGTGCTGTCCTTTCAGGTTGGTGGCATAGATTTGTGTTTTGCCGTGCCAAACTCCTGTGAAATAGAGGTTACGGGAGTCGGGCGCCCAGCAGAACTCGTTCACTCCGCTCTCGAAACCTTCGGTGACGTAGGTGCATTTTCCGTTGGCGAAATCATAGACGCAGAGGCGGAGACGGTCGCTTTCGTAGCCGTCGCGCTCCATGCTGAGCCAGGCGACATATTTCCCGTCGGGTGAGAACTGCGGGTTCTGGTCGTAGCCGGCGTGGAGGTCGGCTTCGTCTTTGCGGTTGGGCGCTTGGTCGCGGAGGGAGACGTCGGCGCGCTCGGGCTCCAAGGTCTCGAAACCTTCCGGCTTGCAGATGTTGCGCACCTTTCCGGTTTCCACGTCGTGGAGGAAGATGTCGCTGTCGGTACTGATGGCGTAAGCCTTGCCAACCTTCTTGCGGCAGGTGTAGGCAATGGTTCTGGAATCGGGACTCCACGCCAACTGCTCCATTCCGCCGAAGGGCATCATGGGACATTCAAACGGTTCGTCCTTCAAGAGGTCGCACTTGACGGTGACGTTCTGTCCGTCGAAGTCGGCAAGGAAGGGGTGGGGCACGGAGGTGACGTAGGTGTCCCAGTGCTTATACATCAAATCGTTGATGACCATTCCCGTGCTCAGCGGTAGGTCTTCTTCTTTCTTTTCGATGGAGTGGTGCATGGGCACGTCCATGACGAGGATGACTTTCTTTTCATCGGGCGAGAAGAGGAAGCCGGCGAGGTCGCCGTCGGTGTGGGAGATTTGTTGGCGCTCGGTGCCGTCGGCGTTCATGACCCAGAGTTGGCTGCTTCCGGAGGCACTGCTGAGGAAGGCGATTTTGCGTCCGCCGTCAATGAAGGCGGCACTGCGCTCGCTGTCCTTTCCTTCGGTGAGGCAGTGGGAGACGCCGGTTTTGAGGTCGAGGGTGTGGAGGCGGGTGCAACTTTTGTTTTGCTTCACGCTGTAGTAGGTGACGCCATAGACAGCGCTGCTGCCTTGCGGCGCGATGCTGACTTCGCCGATGCGTCCCATTGCCCAGAGTGCTTCGGGAGTGAGACGGTCGGAGGTGAAGGCAGGCGTTTGCTTACCGATGAGTTTGTTGGCGTTGTCGTTGGCTGCGGTGGCAGTGGAGGTGAACAAAGCTGCTGCGGCGAGCATGGTGGTGAGGTGTGACATGGTTGGGTTTCTTCAGATGTTTTTGTGAGGAGGATGTTTACTCCATATATAAACATGTGAGAGGGAGACACCTTATAATTATATATAGAGAGAGGGTGCGTCAAAATTCAGATTTTGGCTTCACCCTCGGCGGTGCGTCAGAATGACTAAGATGCAAGGCGCTGAGGATGAGGGCGCAGGGAGTGTACTGAAGTACATGAC
>JBJEAG010000369.1:0-5094 GCA_051868855.1 Alloprevotella sp.
TGCACTGCCATTTAGACCTTTCGTGACGGAACAGTGTGAATAATGCAGGTTAATGCCGTTTGAATGCTATTTAAATGCCGTTGAAATAACATGGAAATGCTGTTTAAACACCATCAAACAAAAGGAGTTGTTTCCTGTTTTTGCCTTCCAATAGCACAGGATTTCCGCAGAGCCCCCAAAAAATGCAGTAAATTTGTAGCGAAAAGCACGACTTGTGTGTTATGTATATAGACGACTGAAACCGACGTCTCCGTTTTTCAAACCCTCCTTAGCCGATGACACCCACCGAACTCCACACCGTCTTCCTCGCACACGCCGCCCGCTTGCTGATGCAGGCGCAGCGCTACGTCGTCAGTGCGGACGAGGCGCAGGACATTGTGCAGGATGCGTTCGAAATGCTTTGGAAACGGCGCGAGGATTTGGCAACGATGAAGACGGAAAAGGCGCCATCCTATTTCTCCGCCACGGTGCGCAACCTGAGTCTGAACCGTCTTCGCGACCTGAGCCGAATGGAATGTGCGGAGGCGGGCGACATCACCGCCGAGGGCGAACGCGAGGCGCAAGATTCGGCTCCCTCGCCCGAGACGCTGCTGATGGGGCGGGAAAGGGTGGAACGACTGCAACGCATCGTGAACTCCCTGCCCGAGAAACAAGCCCGCGCCTTCACGCTGTTCCACTTCGACGGACTCGAAACGGCGGAGATTGCGAAGGAGATGGACGAAACGGAATCCTACGTCCGACTGCTGCTCAGCAGAGCGCGGAAGGAAGTCAAAAACCGGATGGACTGAGTCCGAAAATCAGTGAAGGGGTGTTCCATGAACAAAACAAGTGAAAAAGAAAATAAGTGAAACCATGAAAGATCTGCTCACACTTTCCGAGGCTCGCGCACTCCGCGAACGATTCTTTGAGGGTGACTTGTCACAAGCCGAAACTCGTCGGTTGGCTCGTTTTGTGTGTGGCGACGCTTGTCCGGAGGAGTGGCGCAGCGAGCGGGATTTCTTTTCCCTGCATCTCGCAGAGCCCTCCCTCCCGGCAGGTTTCGCAGCCTCGCTGGAGGCTCGCATGAAACGAGTGGAGGACGAGGAGGCTGCTGCCAAGGCAGTAGCCGCGCCGTCGCCGCGTGGGTCGCTCCGATGGCGACGAACGGCGTGGGCTGTGGCAGCCGGCGCGGCACTGGCGTTGGCTTTCGCGGGCTGGCATTTCGCGCAGCGTGAACCGCAGGAGATTCCGTTGGCAACGACCACGCCCGCCGTCACCTCCGACGAACTGCGCGTGAACCACGTCAGCACGCCGTCCGCTCCGCTTGCCCGGGCAACGACGCCCGCCGCCAGTCCCGTCGCGACAATGCGAAGAAAGTCGGCGAAGAAGGCAACGGCGGCAGTGCCTGCCGAAACCGCAGTGCCCGCGAACGCCGAGCCGACGATTGCCCTTGCCGATGCTGCCGCGACGGTGGGCGTGAGCGAGGTTTCCGACCGCACGCCCGACGAGGTCTATGCCTCCACGGTGCACAATCTTTCCGAAGCCCTCGCCGCATTCGCCGAAATGGACAGCGTGTTGCGGGAAAGCGTCGAGTCGCAGTGCGTCACCTGTCTCTGGGAATCCCTCTTCGATGCCCCCTACCAATCCGACGAAGCGGACGCAGCGGAAGAACCCGCCGACACCACGGAGGAGACGGGCGAGCCGACGGAACCGCGGCTGCGCACGGTCGGCGACGTACTCCAAATCCTATTCTGAAAAATCGTAATTAACATTCTCATCATGAACCGTATCATTTCCCTTTTCATTCTTTCTCTGCTGATGGTCGGCGCGCGTGCCGCCAGTCCGTTCGTGGACTTCAGCAAATATCGCAACCTTGAGGGCGTTCGCTACGTCTATCTCCCCGGCTCGATGGCACGTCAGGTCAGACTGACGAGCGACATGGAGGGCTTCACGCCCACCACCTTCAGCGAAGTCGATGGCATTCTCATGCTGCTGCCCTCGAAAGACGAGGTCACCAACTCGCTGCTTGCCACGGTGACGAACATCGCAAACAACAAATTCTATCAGACGCACTACGTGTCCACCAACGGACCGCAGAGCACGACGCTGCTGCTGCACCCGATGAAAGGTTTGACGGACACGTTCGACGAAATGATTTTCTTCAGCAACGAGAACAAGAAGGTGCTCCTCCAACTCATGGGGAAACTGCATCTCACCGAGGTGCAGGAGTTTCTCAACAGCTACATCGCCGCCTCGTCAAAGAAGAAACGCTACACGAGCAGTTTCGTCACGACCTCTCCCTCGGGCACCATGTTCCGAGATTTGGAAGGGCTGGAGGGCATGGGGAGCTTCCTCGGAACCGACAGCTTGCAGATTCAGCAGTGGGCAAAGGATTTCCCACTCGACTCGCTGCAACTGGAGAAACTGACGAACCAAGGTGTGCTCACCGACAAAGAAATCGAATCCATGGAAAACAGCCTGCGCAAATGGGCTGAACAGATGCCCCGTTCGCTGAAAAAGATTGAGGAGGGGAAGGAGAAAATCCTGCGCTGGGCAGAAGAACTGAAGGCTGCCGTCGAAAGACGCAAAAAGGAGGTCGAAAGCAAATAAGGAAGGTTGTCGGAGGGTGTGTCGCGGTCGCGGTTGTTCCAAAGACTTCTATTGCTGTCCGGTAAAAGTTTGGCACTTGTTATCGTCCGAATGGCAAGGGCTGCAGGCCCGATGAGCCCGACGAAGGAGGGCGAGCCAATAGCCCAGGCCGTGAGGCCTGGGTAAGGCAGCAGTAGTAATTTTGAGGGCTGTAAGTCCCGATTCCTTTCATATACCTTCGTAATCGAAAAAGAAATCGGACTTACAGCCCTCTTTCTTGGGGGCGGGCTTCTTACCCAGCCCTTACGGACTGGGCTGACAGTTCGGTCGCTTTCGCTCCCTCATCGGGCCTGCAGCCCTCTCCATCCGGACAAGGTTTTTGTCTTCCGCAAACATCAACGTATTCAATTTATTAAGACGGTTTACCGGACAGCAATAAAAAACTTACTTATCTTTGCACCGGAGAAACCTAAGGAACTCTGTTGCTTATTCATACATTTTCCGCTTATACATATTATATATATAGTAGTCCCTCCGTAATCTATTCGCTCCATAACATCTCCGCTTGCATAATCTGTTTCCCACCGACAATAACACACCCAAACCATGAAACGACTGTTCTCGATCTTCGCCTGTGGCATTCTGACCTTGCCTTCCTTCGCTCAACAAACTTGGATAAGCATGGAGCCGACTGACTGGTTCCGCACCGACAGCGTGACCCTGCGCGGACGCATCGAGGGCTACAACCCCGAAGCAGATTTTCCCCGCCAACTCGAACTGTCCAACGAAGTCTTGTTCAGCAAGGAAGATTTGATTTTGGTGGCAGAAATACGCCCCGACGGCACGTTTGAGAAACGATGGGAGGTGGAGCATCCCAAGCAGCAGTCGCTGCGTTGGGACAAGGAACTGCCGGGCATGAGTTACCTCGAAGTGTTTGTCAGCCCCGGCGACACCATCGACGTGACCGTGAGCAAAGGCAACGACGGACTGTTCCACTGCGACTACCACAGCGGCAGCAGCCGAGAGGTGGAGCGCTGGCTGAAGTCGGGATTGAATTTCAGAGACATCATCTCGAAGTTTTCTTACTGCAAAGGGACGCCGCAGGAGGTCGAAGTCTTGGCAGAAGAGTCGTGGCAACTCATGAACGACCGCCTGCAGACCGTGGCAGCGCGCGAGAAGTTCACGCCGATGGAAATGCTGTTGGCACACGCCGATAAACAGGCGCAGTATGCCACCGGCATTATGGATTACGCCCTGCAGAAAGTGTTCGCCCTCAAAATGGAGACTGCCGCCGACAGTGCCGTGTTTGCCACGCTCCGCGACACGGCGTTCTACAACAGCCTGCTGAGCCGCGTCGATTTCGACAATACGCTGCTCACGGCAAGCAGTTACTATGGCATCCTGCTCAACCGCTTGCAATTCTCCTGGCCCGTGCAAGGCAGATGGAACGACGTGGAAATCACTGAAGAAGACGCCGAAAGCAGCGATACGCCCGAAAGCATTTTGAAGGAAATGGAAAACCGTTATGCCACGCTCCGCGCCATGATGGGTTGCACGAAGAACAATTTCATGGCGCAAATGTGCAACTACCGGGAGATGTTGGGAGAGTACAATCTGTGGCGCGGCAATGAAACCTATAAGGAAAAAGTGTTGGCTGACCCCGCGCTCAGCGAAGAAGAACGCAGTCGGCGTGCCGCCAACGTGCCCTGTCTGAGCAATGTGTTCCCCCGCTACGTGGCGTCGTTCACCCACGAAGCCTTGCGCTGCCAAGCCGAACAGTATCACGCCCGGCGCGAACTGCAAACCGCCTACAGTTCGCCGTTGCCCGCGGGTAAACCCGCCGAACTCATCCGTTCGTTGCTGATGCGTTATCCCGGTCGCTACCTCATCATCGACTTCTGGGGCATGGGCTGCGCTCCCTGCCGCCACGCCATTCAGGTCAGTAAGGACAGGCGGGCGGAGATAGCGAAGCGCAACGACGTGAAACTCATCTATATCGCCGGCGAAGAAACGGCGGAGGGCAGCGAGGCATACCACAACTACGTGAAGAAATGGCTCGACGGCGAGGAGACGATTTGTGTCACCCACACCGAGTTCAGCCGCCTGCAGGAATACTTCCGCTTCAACGGCATTCCGCACTGCGAAACCATCACGCCCGACGGTCGTCTCGTCGGCGAGGAGTATCGCATCAACAGCCTCTACAATCTTGAATATGAAATGCAGCGCCTGCTGAAAGCCTTGCGCTGAACAAGGCTTGGAAGTGGGGGAGGATGAAAATATGGAATTTGACAGTAGGGGGGATTCGTTTGTAGTTTATTTTATTGCTGTCCGGTAAAATCTTCTCAGCCGGATGGTGAGGGCTGCAAGCCCGATGAGCCCGACGAAGGAGGGCGAGCTAACAGCCCAGGCCGTGAGGCCTGGGTAAGGCAGTAGTAGTAATTTTGAGGGCTGTAAGTCCCGATTCCTTTCAGAAACCGCTGTCGTTGAAAAAGAAATCGGACTTTCAGCCCTCTTTCTTGGGGAGGA
>JBJEAG010000370.1:0-5093 GCA_051868855.1 Alloprevotella sp.
CTCTTTGACTCTTTGTCTTTTAGACCCTCAAACTCCACTTCTCATGTCCTCTCCCATTGGTGTTTTCGATTCCGGCTACGGCGGACTGACCATTCTCCGACAAATGCGACAACTCCTGCCGCAGTATGACTACTTGTATTTGGGAGACAACGCCCGTGCCCCCTACGGTTCTCACTCGTTTGAGGTAATTTATAAATACACTTTACAGGCTGTCGAGGCGCTTTTCTCGAAAGGTTGCAAGTTGGTCATTCTCGCCTGCAACACTGCCTCCGCGAAAGCGTTGCGCACCATTCAGGAGCGCGACCTTCCCAAAATTGACCCCGAACGAAGAGTGCTCGGCGTCATTCGTCCGACGGTGGAGGCGATTGGTCCGCTCACGAAGACGCGTCACGTCGGACTGCTCGCCACGGCGGGAACGGTGAACTCCGGTTCCTACACACTGGAACTCCACAAACTTTGGCCCGACATCACGGTCACCGGACAAGCCTGCCCGATGTGGGTTCCGCTCGTCGAGAACTACGAGTTCGACAGTCCCGGCGCGGACTATTTTGTCAAAAAAAGAATAGAAGGAATCCTCAGAATGGACCCGGGAATCGACACCCTCATTCTCGGATGTACGCACTATCCCTTGCTGATGAACAAGATTGTGAAATACACGCCGCCCGGCGTGAGAATCGTTCCGCAAGGGGAATATGTGGCAGAAAGTCTGAAGCACTATCTTGCCAAACACGCCGACATGGACGCACAACTCTCCAAACAGGGACGCGTGCACTATCTGACCACAGAAAGTGCCGAAAAATTCAGAGAAAGCGCCGCTCTCTTCATGCACGAAATGGTGGACGTCGAAACCATTTCGCTCTGAGAGCCGGCGACAATTTTTGGAAACTCGTTTTCTGAACGCCATGGAATGACGCGAGTCGGGACGAACGTCAACCGTCCCCCTCACCCTTCTCTCAACCTCTTTCTCAATTCCGCCACGCCCTTGGAAGCCACTTCGCGAATGATTTCCACGGGACGATTCGTGTGCACCTTCACTTCCTTCGGATCAATGAGGAAGCAACGCGCACTCGGCGGAGCAAAACGAATGAGTCCCGCTGCGGGATAGACATTCAACGAGGAACCAATGATGACAAACACATCTGCTTTCTCAACCTCCTCTGCCGCCATCTCAAGGTTGGGAACTGCCTCGCCGAACCAAACAATCCAAGGGCGGAGCAAAGAACCGTCCGGAGCCAAGGTGCCGTGGGCAACCACTAAATTGTCTTTAGGAAGCGTGGAAATGTAGCGCGGGTCGTTGGGGTCGCGGCTGGAGCAGACTTTCATGAGTTCGCCGTGGAGGTGAATCACCTTGCTGCTTCCGGCACGCTCGTGGAGGTCATCGACGTTCTGAGTGATGACGGTCACGTCGTAGTCCTGTTCCATTTCTGCCAAACCGAGGTGTCCCGGGTTCGGCTGTGCCGTCACCAACTGGCGACGCAGACCATTGTAGAAGTCAGTCACGAGATTGGGATTCGCCTCCCAGCCTTCCGGAGTGGCGACCTGCTCCACGGGATAGCGCTCCCAAAGCCCATCACTGTCGCGGAACGTGCTGAAACCGCTTTCGGCGCTCATGCCGGCGCCGGTCAAGACAACAAGTTTTTTCATGGGAATGAGATTTGAAAAGAATTCTGTGGGATTAAGATTTTGGGAAGTATCAAGGATGCGCTTAGGAGCGTTACATTTTTCCTAAACGTTCATGCACTCCGTCGCGATAGGCTTTCCAAAGGCGGGGAATGTCGCTCCAACTCCAGCCTTTTCCGAAAGGCGCAGCAACCAAAGCGGTGAGGACATAGCCGGAAACGCCGATGAAACTGCGGAGATGACGCACAGAGACGTTGCGACCGTAGTGATGGTTGAGATAGGCGGAGTTGCGAACTTGATAGAAGCGCTTCCACTTTTTCTTCCGCTCACGCTCTGCCCAACTGTCGCGGTCGAAGAACTTTTCTTTGTCCATCAGAGCGGAAGGAACATAGAGCATTCGCAAACCCGCGAGATGCGCCCGCAGACAGTAGTCCGTGTCATCGCAAAAAATAAACAAATCCTTGTTCGGAAGACCGATGCGCTCGACCAGTTCGCGACGGAAGAAGGGACCCTCGAAAGCAGTGCCGACCACGTAGGTCGGCTCGGAGGGACACAACGGCGCAATCCTGCCGGCATACATCGAAGAAAAGGGATTGGAGAGATTGTAGCGAGTGAAGTCGTGGCAAACAATCCTTCCTTCCTGCAAACGGCGCGGAGCCAGCAACGCCGCATCGGGATGGCTCGCCTCGGCAGCAAGCAACTGCTCCAAACAGTCCGGACGGGGGAAGACGTCGTCGTCCATGCACCAAATGCGCTCGGCACCTAAATTGTATGCCTCGTCAATGCCGCGATGGAAACCGCCGGAGCCGCCGACATTCTCCTGCGTCACGACGTGCAAATCCGCCTGAGCCGCAAGCCAATCGCCCGTGCCGTCGGTGGCACCGTTGTTGACAACCACGATTTTGCTCAGAGAAACGGTTTGGGCGCGGAGACAATTCACCGTGCGCTGCAAAAGAGCGCAACGATTATAAGTCACAACTACTGCTATAATCTTCATGGTTCAAAGAATGAGAGGGGAAAGGAAGCGGGACTCACCATTTGTCGTCAATCTTTCCGGGTTGCGTGCTGCGGAAAGCCTGCATCAGTCGGTAACACTCTTCGGCATCGAAGCCGCGAGCCTCAGCGTATGCCTCCGCCATGAGACGGTGCATGTGGGGCGTGGCGGGCAGGCGCTCAAAGTTCCGACAGCCCTTCTGCAGGTCGAGTTCTCCGTGATACATTCGATTGAGATCGACCAACTCAAGTTCAATCTCGCCCTCGGGAGTGCGACGGAAGAGGATGTTGGCGCGCCCATAGTCCTTGTGAGCCAAACGGTGTTCGTGAAGCACCGCCGTCAGACGCCCGATGGCGCGGAGCACATCATCAGCATAGTCAAACCGGGTGGTGAAGAGTTCTTCATAGCGGTGAACACCCTCGGAGCAAAGCGTCACGAAATAACTTTTCTCAAAACACAGACCTCCCCAGGAGCGCACATTATAATATGCCACGGGCTGCGGAGTGCCGACTCCGATGGAGTGCAAGAGGAGGGCGTTGTCGAAAGAGCGCTTTGCCTTGGAGGGACGAAAAATGCCATAGACGAAACGGTTCACCCAGTTGGGACGGCGGAAAGACTTCACGACATAGTTCTTCCCCTCGTGGGTCAGGACGCGCAGTTCGTTCCGCCCTTTGTGAATCACCTTTCCTTTGTCTTCAGCAAAAAGTTGCGGAAGGCTGCGAACGAAAGGCGCCAAAGAGACAAAGTCCGGATGGAGCGCCATCACGGAGGGGTGAAGAGAGAGACGATGAGTCTGATATTCTATTTTCAAAGCAATAAGTTTTTGATTCGAGGAAGATTGTGCAAGGGCAAAGATAGTGCAAAGAATAAATTGCACAAAGAAAAGAAGAAGCAAGGTGACACATGAAACGGGAAACACCACCCAAACCCGATAAATGTTCTAACTTTGCCCGCAAAATAAGTCCAGTCCTAATAACTCAATATTCAGTCCTATATATAATAATAAATAGTATCCTCTTGGAAACGATTTCTCCCTTCGGAACACCGCTCTACATGCTGGCAAAGCCTGCCGGTTCAAAGTGCAACTTGGCGTGCGCCTACTGCTACTATCTTGAGAAAAGTAAACTCTACGACGGACAACACACGCAAATCATGAGCGACGAAACGCTCGAGCTTTTCATCAAACAATACATCGAAGCGCAGACCACTTCCTCCGTGCTCTTCACCTGGCACGGCGGAGAGACGCTCATGCGACCCATCAGTTTCTACCGGCGGGTGATTGAACTGCAAAAGAAATATGCCGCAGGCAAAGCCATCGACAACTGCATCCAAACCAACGGGACGCTCCTCACACCGGAATGGTGTCAGTTCTTCAAACAAGAAGGATGGCTCGTGGGAGTCAGCATCGACGGACCGCAGGAGGTGCACGACCGCTATCGCCGAAGCCGCTCCGGAAGACCTTCCTTCGTGCAGGTCATGAAGGGAATCAAACTGCTCAACCAGTTCGGAGTGGAATGGAACGCCTTGGCAGTCGTGAACGACATGAACGTGAAAGATTCCATCGGCTTCTACGACTTCTTTCGCAGCATTGACTGTCACTACATTCAGTTCACGCCCATCGTCGAACGTCTGGAACCCCACGCCGACGGACGAAAACTGGCTGCCGTCGCCGAAGCGGGAGAGGGAGGCATGATGCCGATGAGCGTGACGCCCGAGGAATGGGGAAACTTTCTCTGCGAAATCTTCGACGAATGGGTGCGCCACGACGTGGGCAATTTCTTCATCCAAATCTTTGACTCCACACTGGCAAACTGGATGGGCGTGCAGCCCGGAATCTGCACCTTGGCAAAACATTGCGGACATGCCGGAGCCATCGAATGGAACGGAGACGTTTTCAGTTGCGACCATTTCGTCTTTCCGCAATATCATTTGGGAAACATACACCGGAACACACTGCTGGAGTTGATGTACAGCGACCGACAAATGGCATTCGGAAGAGCCAAGCACGAGAGCCTTCCGCAGCAATGCAAAGAGTGTGACTTCCTCTTTGCCTGCCACGGAGAATGTCCCAAGAATCGCTTCGCAAAAACAGCCGACGGAGAGCCCGGACTGAACTACCTCTGCAAGGGCTATCGCCGCTTCTTTGCTCATGTGGCACCCTACATGGACTGGATGAAACAAGAACTGCAACACAAGCGCCCGCCCGCTGCCATCGTGGAACTTCTGCAAAAAGAACCTAATCACTTCGATTGAAAGCCGCATTAAACCTCTCTCTTCCACAGATTTTACTAAATTTGCACCCAAAATTAATCTCAACAAAATTCAGAACAATGGCACAAGAAGACGTTTTCAAGAAAATAGTATCTCACTGCAAAGAATACGGTTTCGTATTTCCCTCAAGCGACATATACGACGGATTAGGTGCTGTCTATGACTACGGACAGAACGGCGTCGAGTTGAAAAACAACATCAAACAGTA
>JBJEAG010000371.1:0-5070 GCA_051868855.1 Alloprevotella sp.
AGGCTACCTCCGCTTCCACAACAAGGAGTTTGACTGCGAAGTCTGTGCACCGCAGCTCAACCGACGCAACAAAAACTACTTCGGGCCGACGAAACTCGCCCTCAGCATCATGTACCTCTTCTAATACCTCATTATATATATACGCGACATATATAATCCACCACCCATGAAGAAGTTTTTCTCCCTCATATTTTCCCTCTTCCTGCTCCTGCCTTTACAAGCGCAGATTCGTCAGGAGGGCACCAGTTGCAAGCCGGTCAAGAAGGACATGGTCATGAAGACCAACTTTATCCTTGACGACTTCCAAATCAAGTCCAACCGACAACTCGTCCTCACCCCCGTCATCGAAGACGACAAAGGGAACACCGCAGTGTTCAAATCCGTCGTCATCAACGGACGCAACCGCCACCTCATCTATGAGCGCAACGGGCGCAAAGAGAAGAACTATCCCAACTCCATCGAGGTACAACGCGTAAACGGCACCAAGCAAACGGTCACCTACCTCGACAGCATGCCCTACGAGAAATGGATGGACGAAGCCTTCCTCCGCATCGTCACCGACACCTGCGGCTGCGGCAACCTCCTCGGACGCAACCTTGGCGAGGAACGTCCCGTCATGCTCCATCCCGAACGCAAGGTGGTCTATGCCTTCCTCCCGCCCGTTGCTGCCCCCGACCCCATCGTCTCCCTCTCCGGCAAGGCTTATCTGGACTATCCCGTGAACAGCACCGTGCTTGACCCCATCTATCGCAACAACCCTGCCGAACTCAAGAAGATTCTCGAGACCATCAACCGCGTCAAGGACGACAACCGCGTCACCATCACCGCCATCGGTATTCACGGTTATGCCTCTCCCGAAGGAACTTGGGAGAACAACACCCGTTTGGCGAAAGGACGTGCTGCCACTTTGAAAGAATACGTGAAGAGCCAGTATGACTTCCCCGAATCCACCTTCCGTGTGGAATACACTCCCGAGGACTGGGCAGGTTTGGACACCCTCCTCTCCCGCTCCACCCTTGCCAATCGCGAAGCCTTGCTGCGCATCGTGCGTGACGAGTCGCTCGAGCCCGACCCGCGCAACGACAAACTGCGTGCCGACTACCCCGAAGACTATCGCTACATCCTCAACAACTACTACCCCGCCCTGCGCCACAGTGACTATTCGGTGGAATATCGCATCCGCCCGATGTCCGATGCCGAGGCAGCCGAGTTGCTCCACACCCAGCCTCAGTTGCTCTCTCTGAACAAGATGTTCCGCATCGCCAACCTCTATCCTGTCGGCTCCGATGCCTACAACGAGGTGTTCGACGTGGCAGTGCGCATGTATCCCTCCGACCCCGTGGCAAATGTCAATGCTGCCAACGTGGCTTTGAAGAAGGGCGACTTGGAAGCAGCGGAGAAATACCTGGCAAAGTCGGGTGACAGCATGCAGGCAGTTCATGCCCGCGGTGTCCTCGCCCTCCTGCAACAGCGTTATGCCGATGCCGAGACCTTCCTCACGCAGGCTGCCCAAGCCGGACTGCCCGAGGCGAAGCAGAACCTGGAGTTGCTGCAGGCTGTCAAAGAACACGGAATGTAACAGCAAAGGCATTGTTTTTAAAACATTAATGCTCATTAAATGATTCATTAATCTCTCACTAATAACCTCTTAATAGCAAATTAAAGAAAGCATTTAGAGACACAAGTTCCAAGAAAACAAAGAATCATCAATCGCGCTTCGGCGTGAAAACAGAGACATAAATTTTTAATTCATTCATTATTTTACTCACTTAATTTTTTTATCACATGAAAAAATTCATGATTGCTGCTCTTGCTGCCGGAATGTTGACAGCTTGTAGCGACAGCGCCGTGGTGGAAGCTCCCGCTGACGGCGGTGCACAATGGGGTGCTGATGGTACCGGTTACGTATCATTGAGCATTAACATGCCTACAGTAACAGGTGTTGGTCGTGCTAACGACGTCTTTGATGACGGTCTTGCTACTGAGTACACCGTGAAGGATGCTGTGCTCATCCTCTTCAAAGGTGCTAACGAAGCAGACGCTAAATTTGAGGCAGCTTATAATCTGCCCATTAACTTCTCTAACACTGGTACCTCCACAGACCAGATTACTGCAACTTCCAAAATCACAAAGCGTATTGCTGCCATCACTACTGGTGCTTCTGATAATATTTACGCATTGGTGATGTTGAATGCTGCAAACAACAATGTTTTCAAAGTTACTAACGACAAAGACCAAGAGAAGTTTGAGTCATCCGATGCAAAAATCAATGTAAACGGAACAATGACTGACATGACAGACAAGTCTTTCAAGGATGTACAAAAGATTGCATGCACAATTCCTACAAACGTTGATGATGGTCTTGTCATGGTCAATGCACCCTTGACCGACTCTCCTTCTCAATCCGGTACAGCTCCTTCTGGAAACGTTACCACTTTGGCTGTTGTGAACAAAGCAAACATCAGATCCTCTGCTGCTGAGTCTGCAAACAATCCTGCAGCTACTATCTACGTAGAACGTACTTCTGCTAAAGTAACCATTCAATACGATGAATCCATTGGAGTAACTGATGGTGGTTTGAAAGGTACTATTTCCGAATCTAACTCTATCAAATATCAGATTGTTGGCTTTGCTCTTGATAACACCAATGATAAGTCCTACATCGTGCGTTCCTTTGATAACGGTGAAGCAACTGATAATTGGGGTGCCTGGAGAGGTTTAACTTCTGCTGCAAGTTCCCTTGTTGGTGCTGACACAAGATATCGTTTTGCAGGTGCTTCTCCCGTGGCTTCCGGTGTCGCTCTCTATCGCACATACTTTGCAAAAGATATGAACTTTGCAGACGATGTCCCCACCGGTTTAACCACGAAGACTGGTGTAAATACAAGAGATAATGTAGGTAATCTTGTAGAATCACACGATTTCACCTTTATACCGGTTCCTGCTGCTGCCGGCTACAGCGCTGCTGCTTATTGCCGCGAAAATGTTTTCGATGTTAAACACATGGACTGGGTCAACACCACTCGCGCCATCTTGAAAGTTCACTTCGGTAACGAAGGTGATACCGACGACATGGTAATGTGGAATAACGATACCAAGAACTTCTATACTGTCACTGAAGCCACTAAAGCAGGTGGTAAAATGGCTGAAAAGATTATCGGTCTTGCTGCTTTCAAGGCTGCATATCCTTCTATCACTAATGCCTCTACCGTAGCAGTTGCCATTGAACAAGGTGGTACTCCCGATCCTGATAACATTTATCGAGTAACCAAAGTAGTTGTAGGTTCTGACGTAATCACTTCCGGTGACTTGTTTGATGCTGCTAAAGAATATTTTGGAGCAATCAGTTACTACGTACAAGGTATCGGTT
Organism: Alloprevotella sp.; assembly: GCA_051868855.1. Classification (GTDB taxonomy): domain Bacteria; phylum Bacteroidota; class Bacteroidia; order Bacteroidales; family Bacteroidaceae; genus Alloprevotella. The sequence continues at coordinate 3,371 of JBJEAG010000371.1, forward strand.
ACTATCAAGTTCGTATCAAGCACTTCGGTGATGACCTCACTCCTTGGGGCAAAGGTGAAGGTGATGACCCCAAAGCTGGAAGCACTTCCACCACTTATCCTGGTTCTGTTGACGTACAGAAATCCAACTACCTCGGTCGCTATGGTATGCTCCGCAACAACTGGTATAACCTCACCATCAAGGGTGTAAAAGTAATCGGTACTCCCTACATTGTGGACGTAGAAGATGCAAATAACAAAAATATTCCTGACGATGAGATGAAGAGCTACATCACTGTAGAAATCAACATCCTCTCTTGGGCTAAGCGCGAACAAAGCGTTATCCTTGAATAATCCATTTATCTCGGAGGGCGGCGGGGCAACCCGCCCCGTCGCTCCCCGATTTTTATACCTCTTTCGTGCTGACTCAGCACACCAATTTTCAACTTGAATTTCTTCCTGCACACAATGAAACAAATGAAAAGACTGTGGACCAAGGCGATGGCAATCACCGCAATCGGCGGATTCACCACGTTGCTCAGCGGTTGCAACATGATGGAGACCGACCTCACTGCCTGTCCCATGGGACTCTACGTGCACTTCGTCTATGACTACAACATCGAACGTGCCGACATGTTCGCTGACCACGTGGGCAGCGTCACCGTCTATGTCTTCGATGAAAACGGAAAATTTGTCACACAAAAGGAAGAAAGCAACAACGCTGAATCGAAACCGCTACAAAGCAAGGACTTCTGCGTGCACTTCGCCGACGGAGAACTGCCGGAAGGAACTTACCAAATCCTTGCACTCGCTCAACAAAAATCCTACGCGGATTGTCTCGCCACACCCGGCGCAAAATTCCGCCGCACAGAACTCCAACCGGGAGAACCGATGGAGAACCTGCGCATACGCCTCGACCGCGAGGCGCTCTCTGCCGAAGGAACAGCCCCCGTGCCCCACGAAGAACTGCCCCTCGACACCCTCTTTGCCACTCGCAAGCACAATAGCAAAAAACCACGACTACTTCCGGTGGACACCGTGACCCTCAAAAGAGGATATGAGGTGCGCGACACACTGGAACTTATCCGAGACACGAAACAAATCCACATCTCGCTGCGACAGACGGAAGACCCTGCCAACATGGCTGCCGACCGCTATGACGTCAGCATCACCGACCGCAACGGCACCCTCCTCTTCGACAACGAAACGGATGCCACGGACGACCTCCTCCACTATTCTCCCTTCTCCATCTGGGACACCGAATATGAAACTCACGCCGCTCCCTCCGCCCGTGCGGATGAGGGTGAGACGAACACCATAGGGCGCACCGCCCACTTCCAACTCTCCACCAGCCGACTCGTGAGCCGCACGCCCGCCACGGACAACGCACGACTCGTCATCACCTCCCGCGAAACGGGCGAGAAAGTGGTGGACGTGAACCTCCCCGCCCTGCTGAACGACGCTCGCAACTACTACGACCAGTTCATGCCTTTACAGGAGTTCCTCGACCGCGAATATCGCTACAACCTCGACTTCTTCCTCGCCGGCGGTCGCTGGGCATACGTGAACATCAGCATCGGCGTCCTCAGCTGGAGCGTCCGAGTGCAGAACGTCGTACTGGAGTGAAAAATTATAAATGCATTTAAAAGACACGACAACAGTTAAAATACAGTGATTCGGATGTTAAACGTATCCTACTATGTTGAGGGTTCAATTAGCCTG
>JBJEAG010000372.1:0-5001 GCA_051868855.1 Alloprevotella sp.
CCAAGCCCGAATCCGATAGCAACGCAGCAGATTGGCTATTATGACACACCGCCTTTATAAAAAGATATTGGCGGGATATACCACATCCACCAAGAAAAGTCCGTGAGCTGGAACCGAATCGCCTGCAGCGCATCGGTTTCGGCTTTCGACGATTTGACGGAAATCTTCCAGCGTTTTCTTTCCTCTTCCGACTTCCAAGAGCGTGCCCACCACGGCTCTCACCATGTTGCGCAAGAAACGGTCGGCAGAAATTTCAAAGCGCCAAACGCCGGGCGCAACCTCTTCCCACGCCGCACGCTTCAAACGACAGATGTTTGTCTTGGCATCGGTGTGTAGTTTGGAAAAAGAGGTGAAATCACTAACCGAAAGCAGCATCTTTGCTGCCTCATTCATCTTGTCGAAGTCAAGCGTGAAGGGCATGAAGGCGGCGGAGTCCGTCAGGAACGGGTCTTTGTGTTGGCAGATGAAGTAGTGGTAAGTTCGTTCTTGCGCATCGAAACGGGCGTGTGCTTCGGGGCGCACCTCACGGAGCGACTGAATGGCGATGTCCGGCGGAAGTATGCGGTTGAGACGATAGACCGTTTGTTTTGCGTCCAACTCCTTTTCCGTGTCAAAGTGCGCTGCCATGGTTTTGGCGTGCACCCCCGTGTCGGTCCTTCCGGCTCCTGTGACGGAGACGGTGTGTCCGAGCAGAAGACTCAGTGCTTCATTGATTTTCTGCTGCACACTGACGGCGTTGGGTTGCACCTGCCAGCCGTGGTAGGCAGCGCCGTGATAGGAAAGGAAAAGGAAATAACGATGCATGGGCGAAAATGTAAGGCGGCGTAAATCTTCAAGGGCGAAACCAAAATCTGCATTTTGAGACATCCCCTTACCTGCATTATTCACACTGTTCCGTCACGAAAGGTCTAAATGGTAGTGCATCAGCGTGAGCACAGCGATGACGATGCAGAATGTAGTAAATCCTACTTTCAAAGAGGAAGAGCGAGCACCACGCTGAGGTGCTGCCAGTTAGGCCTTGCAGTAGGAACGAGTATGAATAATGCAGGTTAAAAATGAGAAGCGTGCTGCTTCTCTGCGGGAGGGAAGCAGCACGCGAATGGTTTCAGTTTTGTCAGAAAGCAAAGGATTAGGCTTCAGCGGCTTCAGCAGCCTCAGCAACCACGGTGAAGGGAATTTCCACGGAAACTTCTTTGTGGAGTTTCACGGTTGCGCTGTAGGAGCCAACTTCTTTCACTTCTTTCACTACGATGCTCTTGCGATCCACCTCGAAGCCGAGTTTAGCGAGGGCTTCAGCGATGTGGAGGCTGTTGACAGAACCGTAGATAGCACCGGTTGCACTAACTTTAGTGGCGATGGTGATGGGTTCGATGGCACCGAGTTTAGCGGCGAGTTCTTCAGCGTCAGCCTTGATTTTGGCGAGTTTGTGAGCGCGCTGCTTGAGGTTCTCAGCGAGTACTTTCTTTGCGGAGGGAGAAGCGATGACAGCTTTGCCCTGGGGGATGAGGTAGTTGCGGCCATAGCCGTTCTTAACCTCTACGATATCGTCTTTGTATCCGAGTCCGGGTACGTTTTCTTTAAGAATCAGTTCCATAGTCTAAAATGTGGCCTCTTTTTTATTTCATCAAATCGGTTACGAAAGGCAGGAGTGCCAAGTGGCGTGCACGTTTCACAGCCTGAGCGACGCGGCGCTGGTACTTGAGAGAAGTGCCGGTGATGCGACGAGGCAGGATTTTGCCTTGCTCGTTGAGGAACTTCTTGAGGAATTCGGGATCTTTGTAGTCAATATACTTGATTCCGCTCTTTTTGAAGCGGCAGTATTTTTTCTTTTTGGTATCTACGGTGGGGGGAGTGAGATAGCGGATTTCAGATTGTGCCTGTGCCATGATTAGTTCTCCTTTTTGTTAAATTTGTTACGACGTTTTTCTGCGTAGAGCGCTGCATATTTTTCCTGTTTCACAACGAGGGAGCGGATGACGCGTTCGTCGCGACGGAAAGCAATTTCCAAGCGTTCGATGGCAGCAGGTTCAGCTTTAAACTCAATGAGTTCGTAGAAGCCGCTGGACTTCTTTTGGATGGGATAGGCGAGGGTCTTCAATCCCCATGCTTCTTCATTGATGATCTCAGCGCCGTTCTGGACGAGGACATCTTTGAATTTTTCGACCGTTTCCTTCATCTGTTCGTCAGACAAAACGGGAGTCATAATGAAAACGGTCTCGTACTGATTAATCATAAGACTTTTGTGATAAAAATGTGATTATTGCAAAATTGCGGTGCAAAATTAGGACTTCTTGGCGGTTTGAACAAACTTCCCGTGCTTTTTCTTTTGTTTTTTATGCTCCAAATGCGAAGTTTTGGGCTGCTTTTCTCCCTTTTCTCCCCCTTTTTACAGCCTTTTGCCGACAAAAAAAGAGAGAAATTGGGTTGCCGTGTTGATTTTTTTGTAATTTTGCGCATAAATTATCTTTTTGTGCGAAATGAAGCCCCGAAAATTGGGGCGACATGACCACGTTTTTATCCTATATATTCCTATTAATACTATGGAAATCCCTTCAAACTACTCTGACTTTGTAAGTTTGATTGCCGAGTGCATTCGGAACAATTGGAACGCCGATGCACTGACAGACTACCAAGGTGTCACCCTCCAATATAAGGATGTAGCTAGAAAGATTGAGAAACTCCACATTTTGTTTGAGAACGCCGGCGTGAAGAAAGGCGACCGCATTGCGCTCTGCGGACGAAACAGTGCGCATTGGGCTGCTGCCTTCCTTGCCGTCTTGAGTTATGGTGCCGTGGCAGTGCCCGTGCTCCACGAGTTCAAGGCGCAGCAGGTGCACGACATCGTGAACCACTCTGAGGCGAAGATTCTCTTCGTCGGTGACGTCATCTGGTCCGAACTCGACGGCGAAGCCATGCCGAACCTTGAGGGCATCATCTACATTCCCGACTATTCCGTCGTTCTCTCGCGCTCCACGCTCCTCACCGATGCTCGCGAAAGACTGAACGAATATTTCGGAAAGAAATATCCCAAATATTTCCGCCCGGAACACATCAACTATTCTCACCAGACGGATCCCGACGGTCTCGCGCTCATCAACTACACCAGCGGAACGACTTCCAACTCCAAAGGCGTCATGATTCCTTTCCGCGCCCTTTGGTCGAACTATATGTTTGCCGAAGAAGTTTTGGGCAGCAAGGTGAATGCCGGCGACAAGGTGATTTCCATGCTCCCGCTGGCTCACATGTATGGCATGGCGTTTGAATTCATCTTTGAGTTCCTACACGGCTGCCATGTCTATTATCTGACCCGCATTCCTTCTCCGAAGATTGTGCTGAAGGCGTTTGGCGACATCAAGCCCGCCATCATCATCTCCGTGCCGCTCATCATCGAGAAAATCATCAAGAAAAACGTGCTGCCGAAACTTCAGACCTACAGCATGAAGTTTTTGCTCAAAGTGCCCATTCTCAGCGACAAGATTCTCGACAAGGTGCGTGCGGGCTTGACGGAGGCTTTCGGCGGAAACTTCTATGAAATCATCATCGGCGGCGCCGCCTTCAACAGTGAAGTGGAAAGCCTGTTGAAGAAGATTGGATTTAATTATACTGTCGGCTATGGTGCCACCGAGTGTGCTCCCATCATCACCTACGAAGACTGGCATCGTTTCCGCCAAGGCTCTTGCGGAAAAGCCGTGCCTCGCATGGAAGTGAAGGTGAACAGCGCTGACCCGCAACGCATTGCCGGAGAAATCCTCGCCCGCGGCATGAACACCATGCTCGGCTATTTCAAGAATCCCGAAGCCACCGCTGCCGCGCTCGACAGCGAGGGATGGTATCACACGGGCGACCTCGGCCTCATGGATGCCGAAGGCAACCTCTTCATTCGCGGTCGCAGCAAGAACATGCTCCTCGGCGCTTCCGGTCAGAACATCTATCCCGAAGAAATCGAAGACAAACTCAACACCTATCCCTACGTCAGCGAGAGCATCGTCATTCAGCGTGACGAGAAACTCTATGCGCTGATTCATCCTGACTATGATGAAGCCGCTGCTGCGGGATTGGACGAAAACGGTCTTCGCGCCGCCATGGAACAAAACCGCAAGGATTTGAACAATGAAGTGGCAAGTTACGAACGTCTCAGTGGTTTCAAACTCATGAAGGACGAGTTTGAAAAAACACCGAAGCGAAGCATCAAGCGTTTCCTCTACGAGAACGAGGAAATCTGACGCGCCGACGCTTGACGTTCCTATTATATATATAATAAGGTATAGCGGGGCGGCGTTTGCACACAACACAAACGTCGCCCCGAATCAAATCCCGAACAATGGCAGAACTGGAAACAAACACGGCGCCCGAGCACCGCATGGTGTTGCGCTCGGAAAATTTGGTCAAGATTTATGGTCGCCGCACCGTCGTGAACGGCGTGTCCTTTGACGTGAAACAAGGAGAAATCGTGGGGTTGCTCGGTCCGAACGGAGCGGGCAAAACCACGTCTTTTTATATGACCACCGGTCTCGTTGTCCCCAACGGAGGAAGAATCTTCCTCGACGACGAGGAAATCACGAAAGACCCAGTCTATAAGCGTGCCCAGAAGGGCATCGGCTATCTCGCACAGGAAGCCTCCGTCTTTCGCAAGATGAGTGTCGAGGACAACATCGCCTCCGTCTTGGAAATGACGGGGCGTTCGAAGGAATATCAGCGAGATAAACTCGAGAGTCTCATTTCCGAGTTCAATCTTCAGAAAGTGCGCAAGAATCCCGGCGACGCTTTGTCGGGCGGTGAGCGCCGAAGAACCGAGATTGCACGCTGCCTCGCCATCGACCCGAAGTTCATCATGTTGGACGAACCTTTTGCCGGCGTGGACCCCATTGCCGTCGAAGACATTCAATATGTTGTTTGGAAACTCAAAGACCGCAACATCGGCATTCTGATAACCGACCACAACGTTGAAGAAACGCTTTGCATCACCGACCGTGCCTACCTTCTCTTTGAGGGGCGCATTCT
>JBJEAG010000373.1:0-19976 GCA_051868855.1 Alloprevotella sp.
CGTCATGGCTGAGAGTCTCGTTCTTTTCTGCCGTGGCAACGTTTTTTTCTTGGGAATCGTCACTTTTTTCTTGGGAGTTGTTGGTTTACGCCTTAAGATGAAAATGCTTTCACCTTAAGATGAAAATGCTTTCGCCTTAAGATGAAAATGCTTTCGCCTTAAGATGAAAACCAATAGAAGTAAGGACAGAAATGACAAATCGGCGGACAGAAGTGACGAAGTGCCGAGAAGAAACGTAATTTTGGGCAATCTCGTTCCGAGTCGGCGCGTCATAACAGCCAATCTGAAGCATACTACGAAAACTGCCTCCAAACCCGGGCGGGCTTGGAGGCAGCAGAGAAAATGGTCGTTTCACTTTGAGTTTTTCGTTTCTGGGTCGGAGAGTTCGACAGCGAAGGAGCGGGTGATGCCGCTGAGGGTCTTGGCGCGAATCCAAAGCACGCGTTCGGAACTGAGGTTCGCCTGTTTCACCACGTCTTCAAAGTCTTCGAGCGTCTTCATTTCGCGGTCGTTGATTTTGGTGATGATGAGCCCCTTCGTCAGTCCGGCATCCTTGAACTTGCCGTCGCGGATGGCGGTGATGACCAAACCGGAAGCGAGGTTGAGTTCTTCCTTCTCTTTGTCGGTCAGCGGACGCAGGGCGGCACCCATGGCTTCCGTGTCGAGGTTCTTGACGGCGGTGGTCGTTCCCTGTGCGTTTCTCAGCGTGAGGGTGACGGTGTGTTCCTTCTTGTCGCGGAGATAGGTCACTTTCACTTTGTCGCCCGGACGGTGGTTCACGATGGCTTCTTGGAGTTCGCCGAATTTCTGGATTTCCTTTCCGTCGATGGCGGTGATGACGTCGCCTTTGCGGAGTCCGGCTTCCTCGGCAGCGCCGTCGGCAGTGACTTCGGTGACGTAGATGCCATTGACCGTACCGTAGTCCGGCGTGCGTCCTTCCTCTTTCTCAAGGTCGATTTGGTTGCGCACTTCGGTGCCTCGGATGCCGATGAGGGCGCGCTGCACGGTGCCGTAGGTCTTGAGGTCTTCAATCACCTTGTTCATGATGGAAGTCGGGATGGCGAAGCCGTAGCCGCTGTAGGAACCCGTCTGCGACATAATCATCGTGTTGATTCCGACCAGTTCGCCTTCCGCATTGACCAGCGCTCCGCCCGAGTTGCCCGGGTTGATGGCAGCATCCGTCTGGATGAAACTTTCGATGCTTCCCGCTTTCGCACCAAGTGTTCTCGCTTTCGCACTGACGATGCCGGCGGTGACGGTGGAGGTGAGGCTGAACGGGTTACCGATGGCGAGCACCCATTCACCGAGTTTCAGTTTGTCGGAACTTCCGACTGTGATGGGCGAGAGGTTCTTTGCTTCGACTTTGATGAGCGCCAGGTCGGTGGTGGCGTCGGTGCCGATGATGCGTGCTTTGAACTCTTGGTTGTCGTTGAGTTTCACGGTGAGTTCGTCGGCATTTTCAACGACGTGGTTGTTGGTGACGATGTAGCCGTCGGCAGTGAGAATCACTCCCGAGCCTGTTCCCGTGCGTTTCGGAGTTTCGATTTTTCTTTCGCGGGTTCCTCCGCCGCGTCCGAAGAAGTCCCCGAAGAAATCTTCAAAGGGGTCGCGATAGGGCACAGTTTGTGTGCGGCTGTTGGTCACGGCTTTGATATAGACCACCGAATTGACGGCGCGCTCGGCAGCCACGGTGAGGTCCACGTTTCCTGCCACGGGAGCGGCGGTTGCCATTGCCGAGAAAGTGGCGGGAGCGAGAGTGAGAACGCAAGCAGAAAGAATCAGCAGAGTTCGTTTCATGGTTTAAAGTTTTATGTGTTATGTTTTGATGTTTGTATGTTTCAAGTTTAAGAGACCACGGATTTATAAGAGACCGCGGATTTATAAAAGACAACGGATGGCACGGACAAAACGGATTCCGCGCCGACTTTTTGACCCTTTTGACCCCTTTGACCTTTTTGACCGGAGCAAAGCGACTCCGACCTTTTTGACCTTTTGAACAGCGCCGCAAAAGTACGATTTCCGTCGCATTGACGGGTCAAAAGCGCGGTTTGCGCCCCTGTGTTTTTACCCAAAATTAACAGCAGCACCGTCTGAGATGCTCGCATTGTTAATTATATCCCGCTTTTTCTGCGCTCCAATGTTCCATTTTTCGCTTTGCCGAAGTCAGCGAGAAGGGGAAGGGTGGGGCATATCTCAAAAACAAATACTAATTTTGCGGGCGAATTATTCTTGAAAAGGACGGTTCCGCGCTCCAAATCAGTAAAACCATGCTCACTCTTCCCAACTGCAAAATCAACGTCGGACTGCATGTCGTGGCAAAGCGCCCCGACGGCTATCATGACCTCGAAACCCTGTTCTATCCCGTGCCTTGGTGCGACGCGCTCGAACTGACGCCCGTCAAGACCGGAGGGAAGGTTGAGCGGGACTGCGCCGTCGAAGGTCTCTTCACCCTCGGCGGACATCGAATCGACGGAGCGAAAGAAGACAATCTCGTCATGAGAGTCTATCGCGCCATGCGAGAAGAGTTCTCTCTGCCCGCCACCGACATCGTTCTGACGAAGAACCTCCCGACCGGTGCAGGACTCGGCGGAGGCAGCAGCGATGCAGCGTTCACCATGACCGCGCTCAACGAACTCTACGACCTCGGACTTTCCTCCCGCGACATGGAACAGCGCATGAGCCGTTTCGGTGCTGACTGCGCTTTCTTTGTGAAGAACAAACCCGCCTTCGCCACCGGCATCGGTGACCGTCTCGAGCCGAGCCCCGTTTCGCTGAAGGGAATGTGGATTGTGCTGGTCAAACCTCCCGTCTCCGTCTCCACCGCCGAAGCCTATCGCGGCGTGACGCCCTGCCGCCGCGAGTTTGGACTCCGCGAAGCCCTCGCGCAACCCATCGAAAATTGGCGCGACACCGTCACCAACGATTTTGAAGCTCCCGTCTTTGCCGCCCATCCCGAACTTGCTGCCATCAAACAAACACTCCTCGACATGGGCGCCGCCTACGCCGCCATGAGCGGCAGCGGCAGTACGATTTACGGTCTTTTCCGCCGCCCCGTTGAAGAAAGCGAGCGCGTCTTCAAAGACTGCCTCGTGCACGTGGCGAAGTTGTCTTGACTTCCTCAAGTCCGCTCCTTATATATATAATAATGTGTGGTCGTTTGAACTTGACACTGCGGCAACGCCCTTTTCGAGACCACGGATTCGAGACCACGGATTTGACCGATAATACGGATTTCGCGCCGACCCTTTTGGAACCACGGATTGAACGGATAAAACGGAACTCCGCGCCGACCCTTTAGACCTTTTTGACCCTTTAGACCTTTTTGACCCCTCTTAGACTTCTCATGATATACTATTTCTCCGGCACAGGTAATTCATTCCGCACCGCTCGCGAACTGAGCGCAGCCCTCGGCGAACCACTCGCCGACATGACCGCCGTTGTCGCCGAAGAAGTGAGCGACGACAAGGTCGGTTTCGTCTTTCCCGTCTATGCCTGGGGACTTCCGTGCGTGGTTGAACAATTCCTGCAACGATTAGCCAATGCCAACGCCAATGCCCCGCGTTATGTCTATGCCGTACTCACCTGCGGCGACGACATCGGACGCACCGACGTGTTGCTGCGAAAGGCGTTGCGGAGAGTGGGGTGGGGACTCAACGCCGTCTTCTCGCTCAGAATGAGAAACACCTACGTCTGCCTCCCCGGTTTCGACACCGACACCGCAGAAGTCGAGCGTGCCAAAGAAAACGAGTGGCGAAAACGACTCGGAGAGGTGAGCCAAATCATTGCCCGCGAAGGCTGCTCCACCGCCTCCGACCTCATTCCCGGAGCCATGCCGGGGCTGAAGAGTTACGTGCTTCGTCCGCTCTTCAACCGTTTCCTCATCTCTCCCTCCCGTTTCCGAGTCGATGAAAAGCGGTGCAAGCACTGCGGCGCGTGTGCCAAGGTCTGTCCGCTGCACAACATCTCCCAAGAAAACGCCGACCGACTGCCGCGCTGGGGAAACCACTGCACCCACTGTCTCGCCTGCTATCACGTCTGCTCCGCCCATGCCGTGAACTACGGCAACTTCACCCGCCACAAAGGGCAGGTCAAGGTCATGAACGGACGAAATGAACAATAACTAATCCACATATAACACATCCTAAACCCCAATCATCATGAACAATCTTTGGTTCGAATGCAAAGTGAAATATGAAAAGACGCTCGAAAACGGCGCCGTGAAGAAAGTCAATGAGCCCTATTTGGTCGATGCACTCAACTTCACGGAAGCAGAGCGCAGAATCATCGAAGAAATCACGCCCTACATGACCGGTATCTTTGAAGTCAGCGACATCAAACGTGCCCGCTACGCCGAAATCATTGAATGCAGCGAAGAGAAGGCAGACCGTTTCTTCCGCGCCAAACTCGTCTTCATCGTGCTCGACGAAAAGTCCGGCAAGGAAAAGAAAACCACACAAAACATTCTCGTGCAGGCTGCCGACCTCCCCGATGCGCTTCAGAAACTCGAAGCGTCCATGAAAGGCACTGCCATGGACTATACCATCGCTTCGCTCGCCGAAACAATGATTATGGACATCTTCCACTATAAACCTGCCGAGAAATAAACGGAAAAGATGATACATTTAAAAGAGGTCCGGGACGTCCTTCCTGAAAGCGTCCGACTCGTGGCGGTTTCCAAGTATCATCCCGCCGAAGCCATTCGCGAAGCCTACGACCAGGGGCAGCGCATCTTCGGAGAAAGCCGCGTGCAGGAACTGCGCGAAAAGCAAACCGCTCTGCCCGACGACATCGAGTGGCACTTCATCGGACATCTCCAGCCCAACAAGGTGAAGTATATTGCTCCCTTCATTCGTCTCATCCACGCAGTCGATAGTTTCAAACTGCTCTGCGAGATTGACAAACAGGCTCGCAAGGCAGGCAGAGTCATCGACTGTCTCTTGGAACTCCACCTCGCCGCCGAAGCCACCAAGTTTGGTTTCACGAAAGAAGAATGCCTCGCCATGCTTGAAGAAGGAGCGTGGCGCGAACTCCGAAACGTGCGCATCACGGGACTGATGTGCATGGCGAGCCACACCGACGATGAGGCGCGCATCCGCCGCGACTTCCACGAAGCCGCCCTGCTCTTCGACGAAGTCAAAAGCCGCTTCTTCGCCGACGAACCCTCCTTCTGCCAACGCTCCTGGGGCATGTCCGGCGACTATCCCATTGCCATCGAAGAACGCGCCACCCTCGTTCGCATCGGCAGTGCCATCTTCGGCGAGCGGGAAGGGTGAGTGACGGGGACGCAAAAGACGGAGAGAGTAGATTACTAAAAATAACGACTTTATTTCCGTTCCGCCTCCCCCAAAGTCTTGTACAAGCAAGCAGATTTTATTACTTTTGCAGCGTTTTTAAGAGAATAACGAAGTTGCGGCGCGAAGAAAGCGTCATGCGACTTCTCAGAAAAGCGAATTTTTCACCCCATTAGATAAGTACGACAACAGGTCATGGTACACTCCACAGATTTAATGAACAGTGCCGCCGACAACATTCGAGTGCTGGCGGCAAGTATGGTAGAACGTGCAAAATCAGGTCACCCCGGCGGAGCCATGGGCGGAGCAGATTTCATCAATGTGCTCTACAGTGAATTCCTCCGTTTCGATCCCGACCATGCAACCTGGCGTTGTAGAGACCGCTTCTATCTCGACCCCGGACACATGTCCCCGATGCTCTATGCGCAACTCGCGCTCATCGGCAACTATTCCATCGATGACCTGAAGAGTTTCCGTCAATGGGGCTCGCCCACGCCCGGTCACCCCGAACGCTGCCCCGAACGTGGCATCGAAAACACCAGCGGACCGCTCGGACAGGGACACACCTACGCCGTCGGCGCAGCCATCGCTGCCAAAGCTCTCTACGCTCGCACCGGAAATCCCGGTTTCAAAGAAGAGAAGATTTATGCTTACATCTCTGACGGCGGCGTGCAGGAGGAAGTTTCACAAGGCGCAGGCCGCATGGCTGGTCACCTCGGTCTGAACAACCTCATCATGTTCTTCGACGCCAACGAAATCCAGCTCTCCACCGAGACTCGCATGGTCATCTCCGAAGACACCGCCATGAAGTACAGAGCGTGGAACTGGAACGTCATTGAGATTGACGGCAACGACGTGGAGCAAATTCGTGAAGCACTGACCGAAGCCAACAAAGAAGAAAACCGTCCCACGCTCATCATCGGACACTGCGTCATGGGCAAGGGTTGTCGCAAGGCAGACGGTTCCAGCTATGAGCACGACTGCAAAACCCACGGTGCACCCCTCGGCGGCGACGCCTATATTAATACGGTGCGCAACCTTGGCGCCGACCCCGAAAATCCCTTCGTGATTCGTCCCGAGGTGAAGGAAATGTATGACGCTCGCCTCGTTGAACTCCGCACGCTCACCCAAGAGATGCAAGCCCGCGAGCAGGAATGGGAAAAAGAGAATCCCGAAAAAGCCGCACAACTCAACGACTGGATGAACGGCGTGCTTCCCGAAATTCCTTGGGGCGAGGTTCAGCAGAAACCCAACTCTCCGACCCGCAACGGTTCGGCAGAGTGCTTGGCGCTCCTCTCTCGTTGCGTGCCCAACATGATTGTTTCCTCCGCCGACCTCTGTAACTCCGACAAAACCGATGGCTTCCTCCGTCACACCACCGAAATCACCCGCGAGAACTTTGCCGGAGGCTTCCTCCAAGCCGGTGTTTCGGAACTCACCATGGCTTGCGTCTGCATCGGCATGATGCTCCACGGTGGCATCATCTCCGCCATGGGAACCTTCTTCGTCTTCTCTGACTACATGAAGCCCGCTATCCGCATGGCTGCCCTCATGGAAGTTCCTGTCAAGTTCGTCTGGACACACGATGCCTTCCGTGTGGGCGAAGACGGTCCGACCCACGAACCCGTGGAGCAGGAAGCACAGATTCGTCTCATGGAGAAACTCAAGAACCACTCCGGTCGCGACAGCGTTCGCGTCTTCCGTCCCTGCGACGTTCACGCCGCCACCCACTGCTGGCGAATGGCAATGGAGAACATGGACACTCCGACCGCCCTCATCTTCAGCCGCCAAAACATCAAAGACCTGCCCTCCGGCACGGACTATGAAAGTGGCGTGTCACGCGGAGCCTACGAAGTGGTCCACGAAGCCAACCCCGATGTGGTTCTCGTTGCCTCCGGTTCTGAGGTGAGTACCCTCGCCGACACCGCAGCGCTGCTCGCAGAAGACGGCATCAAAGCCCGCGTGGTCAGCTGCCCGAGCGAAGGACTCTTCCGTTGCCAATCCAAGGAATATCAGGAAAGTCTTCTTCCCTCCGACCTCCCCATCTTCGGTCTCACCGCGGGACTTCCCGTCACGTTTGAGGGTCTTGTCGGAAGCAAAGGCAAAGTTCACGGACTGGAAAGTTTCGGCTTCAGCGCACCCTTCAAAGTGCTCGATGAGAAACTCGGCTACACCGCAGAGAACATCTATCGCGAAGTGAAAGAATACATGGGAGGTTGGGCATGACACAGACACAGAAACCCCTCGGACTCGCTTCCGACCACGCCGGCTTTGAACTGAAGCAGTTTGTCAAGACCTACTTGGACAAACACGCCATCCCCTATAAAGACTACGGCACTCTCTCCACCGAAAGTTGCGACTATCCCGACTATGCCCACGCCTTGGCTCGTGGCATTGAGAGCGGAGAAGTGGAAAAAGGCATTGCCATCTGCGGCACCGGAGAAGGCATCTCCATGACGCTCAACAAACACGCTGCCGTCCGCGCCGCCCTCTGCTGGATTCCCGAAATCGCCAAGATGACCCGTCTTCACAACGACGCCAACGTGCTCGTTCTCGCCGGACGTTACACCACTCCGACTCTTGCAGAACCCATCGTCGAAACCTTCCTTTCCACCCCCTTTGAAGGCGGTCGGCACCAGCGAAGAATCGAAAAGATAGCCTTGAAGTGAATTTTTTGAGTGTGAAATTTCGCAGAACGGACTGAAAACTATAATTTTGCACTCCGAAACTTTAAAAGAAATCCCTTCAAGGGGTCAATCTTGAAATTTATAAATCACAAAACATATTCTTTTTTTATCATGACTAAGGCAGATATCGTAAAAGAAATCTCTTCCAAAACCGGAATCGAAAAGAACATCGTGTTGGCGACTGTGGAATCTTTCATGGAAACTGTCAAGGATTCTTTGGCAAACGAGGAGAACGTTTATCTTCGCGGCTTCGGTAGCTTTATTCTGAAGAAACGTGCCACCAAAACCGCACGCAACATTTCCAAGAACACCACCATCATCATTCCCGAACACAACATCCCGGCTTTCAAGCCTGCAAAGACTTTCTCTCTCTCCATCAAAAAGTGAGAAGAAACTCTCCACAGAAATCCACATAACATCTAACAAATAAAAACGTCTAGCCATGCCTAACGGAAAAAAGAAAAAAAGACACAAGATGTCCACTCACAAGCGCAAAAAAAGACTGCGCAAGAATCGCCACAAGAGCAAGTAAAGTCGGCGATGGTCTTGTTCTTCCTTTCAACTGAAAAGAAGAAACATACGATACGGCGAGTAAACGGGGCTTGTGCGTTGGATTCCGTCATTCATCTTGTGTGACAGAAAACCTAACCACCGTTTACCCGCCGCTTTTTTTATTCCTTATTAAAAGGTGTTCCCGCGAGAGTCTTCTGCATTTACCTTGCCTTGAATCTTCGCGAACGACAATGTTTTTGGAACAACCTTATTTTTAAAACTAAACTTATTCACTCCTTACAATCAACTCTGAATGACAAGCGAAGTTATTGTGGATGTGGCGCCGAAAACAGTCTCCATCGCACTGCTCGAAGACCAAAGGCTGGTGGAATTCCAGCGCGAAGCACGCGAGGAGCACTTCTCCGTCGGCAACATCTACTTGGCTAAGGTTCGGAAACTCATGCCCGGACTCAATGCTTGTTTCGTCAACGTAGGGTTTGAACGCGACGCCTTCCTGCACTATCTTGACCTTGGGCTCCGCTATCCCGCACTCGAAAAATATCTCGAACTGCTCGGCAACGGCTCCAAAAACGTCTCGCTCGAGAAAGTCCTCAAAGAACCGGACTCCGAAAAAGACGGCAGCATTCAAAACACACTCAAGGTCGGACAGGAACTCCTCGTTCAAGTCGTCAAGGAACCCATCAACACAAAAGGTCCGCGCCTCACTTGTGAGATTTCCTTTGCAGGACGTTTCCTCGTGCTCATGCCCTTCACCGACAAGATATCTGTATCCACCAAAATCAAATCTTCTGCCGAGCGAGCAAGACTCAAACAACTCGTGAGAAACATCAAACCTCACGGCTTCGGTGTCATCATCCGCACCGTGGCAGAAGGAAAGAGAGTGGCTGAACTGGACAACGAGTTGAAGGTGCTGGTGAAAAGATGGGAGAGCGTCATCGAAAAAGTGCGCGCCGCAAGACAAGAGTCCCAGAAACTGCCCCTCCTGACCTACGAAGAGACGGGAAGAGCCGTGGCACTACTCCGAGACCTGCTGAACCCTACCTTTGAGAACGTCTATATTAACGACAAAAACGTTTTTGAAGAAGTGAAGGGATATGTCTCACTCATCGCCCCGGAAAGTGCAGACATTGTGAAACTCTACAAAGGCAGCGTTCCCATCTTCGACAACTTTTCTGTCACCAAACAAATCAAAACGTCCTTCGGGCGCAGCGTCACCTACAAACACGGAGCCTATCTCGTCATCGAACAAACCGAAGCGCTCCACGTGATTGACGTGAACAGCGGCAACCGCTCCAAATCCGTTGAAGGACAAGAGACAAATGCACTTGACGTGAATCTCGGCGCCGCCGACGAAATCGCCCGACAACTCCGACTCCGCGACATGGGAGGCATCATCGTCGTCGATTTCATTGACATGGACGTGCCCGAAAACCGACAGAAACTCTATGAGCGCATGGTCGAAAACCTCAGAAAAGACCGCGCCCGCCACAGCATCCTTCCACTCTCAAAATTTGGTCTCATGCAAATCACGCGTCAAAGAGTGAGACCCGCCATGAACGTCGAAGTCGATGAGTCCTGCCCCACCTGCGGAGGAACAGGCGTCATCAAATCCAGCCTCCTCTTCACCGACACACTGGAAGAGAAAATCAGAATGCTTGTGCGTGACCTGCACATCAAACGCTTCCGCCTCTACGTGCATCCCTACGTGGCTGCCTATCTCCACCAAGGCGTCTTCAGCATCAGTCGTCAGTGGCACATGCGCTACGGCTTCAGCTTCCAGATTCTTCCCAACCAACAACTTGCCTTCCTGCAATATGAATTCTACGACCTGCATGGAAGAGAGATACAGATGAAACAAGCCAACGAAAACGTATCGGCTTCACACAAAAGCACCGCCACCGCAGTGCCGAATTTGTGAAACGAAAACACTCCACGTCTGCTTGCAGACTGATTTCACATCGCCCCCGCCTCCCCAACATTGGAGACGGGGGCGCTGTTTAGAATGCGCTCTTCACAAAAGACTGCAAGATTATTTCGATTTCAGATATATTTTTCGGAGATAATTTTTAAACTTGCACCAAGTTTAGAATTATAAAAACAAGGTCGGAGATTGTTTGTAGAACAACGATCTAACGTACTAAATCAATACTAATGGAACAAAATGAAATCATAGAAAAAACCGATAAGGCTGAACTTCAACAGAATCAACTTTATTTGGATTCATGCTCTATCATTGAGCAGGCTCAAAGTGCTGCATACCGAGCTGTCAACGAAACGCTTATCAAACGCAATTGGTTGCTTGGTATGCGTATTCAGCATGAAATCCTTAAAGAGCGTCGAGCTGAATATGGGGAGCAGGTGGTTAAAGCATTAGCCAAGGTGTTGTCGGATCGCTATGGAAAAGGATTCAATAAGACAAACCTTTATCTCTATACCAATTTCTATCGGTTATGGCCTGACATTTTCCACACAGTGAGTGGAAATTCTGAGAATGTAATCGAAACTATCGTGTCCTGCACACCCATCAAATTATCTTGGAGCCACTATCGCATTATCCTGCAAGAAACCAATTCCGAAGCTCGTGCTTGGTATGAGAAAGAAGCTGCACGGGAAATGTGGAGTACACGCACATTGCAGCGTAATGTCTCATCACAGTACTATCATCGTCTCTTGAAATCTCAGAATAAAGCATTGGTTCATGACGAGATGATAGCACTCACTAAACCACTGCAGGACAAACTTGAATACCTGAAGAATCCTGTCATAGCCGAGTTTTTGGGGTTCAAAAACAATACTGACTACACAGAAAAGAATCTTGAACAAAGCATCATTGATCATCTCATTCCCTTCTTGATGGAATTGGGCAAGGGTTTTGCTTTTGTGGACAGACAAAAACACATTCATACAGAAAAGGAGGATTATTACATAGACCTTGTGTTCTACAACTATCACCTCCGTTGCTTCGTTCTCATTGACTTGAAGACAAACAAACTGAGTTATCAAGATGTGGGACAGATGGACATGTATGTAAAAATGTACGATGAACTTGTTCGTCCAGATGGTCATAACCCCACTATCGGTATCCTGCTCTGTGCTGATACAGATGAAGATGTGGCACATTATTCCGTTTTGAACAATAACGATCAGGTTTTTGCAGCCAAGTATCTCACTTATATGCCAACGCAGGAGGAACTGCGCAGGGAGATAGAACAACAAAAAGAATTCTTTAGGCTGCAAAACGGTGGATAGAGAGTGCTTCCGTGAGATAATGGAGGTTTCATTCTGAAAGACACTATACACTATACACGCAAAACTATACACAAAAACTATGCATACTATACACAGAACTATACATCTTGCTGAAAATTAATATGTTTCAGCGTGTATAGTTGGAGTGCAAACTATACACAAACTATACACAGAACTATACACAGGGAGCCTCCCCCTTCCCCTCCTGAAGGAGGGGTGATTGAACACGGATAACTTGAATCAAACGAATCAAGCGAATGTAATTCTATACACACGTTGATCTTGCTGCCAACGGCGCGCGGACGCGTCACTGTGGACTGCTAATGCCGATATGACCGACCATCATGTTTCTTCAGCGATTTTTTCTGGAAAAAATTCGTTCGCGGAGGGCGTGGCGATACTTTTTTCTTAGGACTTGTGATTCCTGCACGCCGAGTTGTCACTTACCGCCCGAGGGACGGTAAGTTTACCGCCGTGCCGCAGTAACATTACCGCCGAGCCGCGGTAAGTTTACCGCCGCTGGGGCGGTAAGTAACGAGTCTTTAGAAAAAAGTTACGAAGCTTTAGAAAATAGTATTGCCACGCTTGACGGAAACGAGAAAGTTCAAGGCAAAAAGTGCTTTTGTTATGATTATTTCCTTGGGGAGTGATGTTTTTGCACGCCGACTTTTCACTCCTTCATGCCGACTTGTCACTCCTTTCTACCGACTCGTTACTTACCGCCCGACGGGCGGTAAGTAACTACTCTTTAGAAAAAAGTGAGAACTCCCAAGAAACGAGTGACGATTCCCAAGAATACAGTGATGACCCGCGCCCACAGTTTCATCGCCAACAGCAATAATTGGGGAGGCTTCGGTTGGGGAGGCTTTCGTGTATAGTTTTGTGTATAGTTTGTGTATAGTTTTTACGCAAACTATACATGCCAAAACCTTTTGAGATTCAGTGGAATGTATAGTCCTGTGTATAGTTTGCATAGTTTTTTCGCTCCCTTTTTTATACGTATATATATAATAAAAGCGAACGCGCGCCCAAACCCTACATTTTTCACGTCACGCTTAATCTATGCTGCTTTGTGTTCAAAGAAACGTATGATTCGCGAGATTCGTGTTCTAATGCGACGTTAATGACTTTGGATAGACCTTGTAATTGGAAATAACTTTGTAGTTTTGTAGGCATTTTTCAAAGACAAAGAAGACATGGTGTCGAAACGAATCGTGAAACTCGTGCATTCGCTGCGTCAAAAGAAAGGTCGCGAGAGCGAGAATCTTTTTGTGGCAGAGGGCAAGCGACTGGTGACAGATTTGGTCGCCAATGGCATGCGCCCCGTCGCTTTGTTCGTGACGGAAGCCTCTCTTCCGCTTTCGCCCGTGTTGCTTCGTTGCGGTGTGACGCCCGAGGTGTGCAGTGCTTCCGAAATGAACGCGCTCTCCGGTCTCGTCCATCCTCCCAAAGGAGAAGGCATGCTGGGACTTTTTCCCATTCCCGCAGACTCCGAAGGCGCGGATGTGGAGACCGTTCTTCCTGCCAAGGAACTCTGTCTGGCGTTGGACGGTGTGCAAGACCCCGGAAATCTCGGCACCATCCTTCGCACCGCCGACTGGTTCGGCATTCGTCACGTCTTTGCCTCCGCCGAGACCGCCGATGTCTATGCCCCGAAAGTCGTTCAAGCGACCATGGGGGCGGTGGCGAGAGTTCGTGTGCACCGTGTCAGTCTTCCGGATTTCTTGGAAGAAGTGGCGAAGAATGCGCCTGTCTATGGGACGTTCCTTGACGGCGACGACCTCTACGCCCGTTCCATCCGCTTTGAAGACCGTGGCGTTTTGGTCATGGGAAACGAGGGCCGCGGCATTTCGGAAGAAGTGGCAGCGCGGGTGACGCACCGTCTGCTCATTCCGCCTTACCCCGCCGGCGGCACGGGTGCCGAGAGCTTGAACGTCGGTGCCGCCACGGCGATTCTCTGTGCCGAGATGCGACGCAGTCTTTTGAAGATAAATCAGAATTAACCGTCTTTCAGTCATTCACGCGAGATGGAAGAGATGCTTCACACGTTGAACAGTTTTCAGTGGTCTGCCGCCCATTGGGCGTGGTGGAGCGTGTGGTTCGTTTGCGTGTTGCTGACGCTCATTTTGCTGTGGCGTTTGTTGCGCCCGGTGCCCGTTTCGTCGGCATCGAAAGCCCGAACGACGGCAGCGTCGGAAGGGTTGAGCGTCATTCTTTTGGCAGAACACTTGCTGGAGGAAAACGACGCAGAAGACTCATTAAGAGCGTTTTTGACGCAAGAGACAGAAGGCTTCTATGAAGTCATTGTGGCAGACTCCCGCGTTTCGGAAGCACAGTCGGAGATGCTGACCATGTTGTGCACCTGCCTGCAGACGTCGTTCAAGCGGCTGCGACTGGTGAGCGTTCCTCCCACGACGCGCCACATCATTCCGACGGCGCTTGCAAGGACGCTGGCAGTGAAGGCAGCCTACGCTCCGCGCGTGGCAGTCTGCGACATGAGAATGCGTCCCCGGGACACAGGGTGGGCGGCACGTTTGGTGCAATGTTTCGACGAAAATGTGCGTTTCGTGCAGTTCTATTCCAACTATGTCGGCGAGACACCCGTCAGCCGCCGTGCCGCCGCGCGTCGTTTCGTTCGTTTCTCCGCTTTGTGGCGCAGTGTGCGCGAGGGCGTACCTTCCGCTTTCTTTCGCGACGGTTTCGCTGTGGAGCGTGAGTGGGTTTTGGCGTGCGGTGCGAGACGCGAAGATGCTGTGCGTCAGTGGGACGACACGGTTTGGATGACGGCACTTGCCGACGAGGCACGCGGCGAAAGCATCTGCGTTACTGCCGACCCCGACACGCGTCTTTGGCTTCACGGCGAACCCGAGAAACACTTCCGAGGCGGAAGGAGCGACTTCGTGAGGTTAAGTTCCTTTTCCGACCGCTCGGCGCGGTTCGTTTCCGCCCTGCTTTGGCTGACGCTCTTCCTTTCGGCGGCACTGTTTGCCGTTTCGTTCGCTCAGCCCGCCTCCGACGAGATGTGGTTGTCGCTTCTCCCCGCGGGACTGTCGCTGACGGGCTTCCTGTTTGCCGTCAGTCTCGAAATGAAAATCGCAGGCAAACGCGCCGCCCGCGACCTCGGCGACGAACCCTATCCCTGGTACGTGTTCTGGCAGACAACCTTGACCGCGCTGCCCGCCGCCTTTGCCTCACTTTGGCGCCGCCGCCGTCCGCAGATTCCTGCTGACAACCGCCCGCTGCCGCGGTAAAGTTCGACGAAAAGAGTTTCATTTAATCATATAACAGAATTACATAAATTCTTATATAACAGAATTATATAAAACTTATATAACGGAATTATATAAAACAGTTTAGAAATATGTTGCCCGTTCAGTTCATCACTCACGAAACGTCTGCCTGCACCTACGAAGAGTCTGCTCACCTTGCGCTTCGCGGCGGTTGCCGCTGGATTCAGTTGCGCGTGAAGCATGCCACCGACGAGGAGGTTCGTCCGCTGGCTGAGAGACTCTTGAAAGCCTGCGGCGAGGTGGGCGCAGTGTTTGTGATTGACGACCGCGTCGAACTCGTTCGTTCGCTCGGCGCCGACGGCGTGCATCTCGGCGCCAACGACATGCCCGTCGAAGCAGCGCGGAAACTGCTCGGTCCGGCGTTCATCATCGGTGCCACAGCCAACACACCGGAACAGGCACTGGCTGGAGCGCGCGCCGGAGCCGACTATCTCGGCGTCGGTCCCTTCCGCTTCACCCGCACGAAGGACAACCTCGCTCCGCTGCTCGGCGCGGAAGGCATCGGAAACATTGTGAGAAAACTGCGCGAGGCAGGGAGCGAGATTCCCGTCTGCGCCATCGGCGGCATCACCCCCGACGACGTGCCCGCCTTACAGGCAGTCGGTGCAGATGCCGTGGCGGTCTCCGGCTCCATCCTTCAGGCAGCCGACCCCGTGGCAGCCATGCGCCGCTTCCTCGAAGAAGACTGACCACGCTGCGCCGTCCGGCACATATTCCCCGAAAAACAAAAGGCAAACGAACCGACAGTTCAGCGGTCTCGCTGACCGAGAAGACGGTTTCGTGAGTCCCAAACCATACCATATATATACTATGCAACAACATTTTCAGATTAAGTATCCCGCCAGCGATAAGGTCTATCTTCCCGGCCGTCTTTTTCCCGATTTGAAAGTAGCGATGCGTCGCGTGCGCCTCACTCCCACCGTCACTCGCAACGAAGACGGCAGTCGGAACGTCAAACCCAATGCCCCCGTGTTGGTCTATGACACCAGCGGTCCCTATTCTGACCCCAATTTTCAGCACGACCTCCGCAAGGGGCTTCCCTCGCTGCGAGGCGAATGGATTGAACAACGCGGCGGAGTGGAGCGACTCAGCGAATTCTCTTCCGACTATAGTCGCCGCCGTCTCGCTGACCCCGCCACCGAGTCCATCCGCTTCCCCCAACCGCCCCTCCCGCTGCGAGCAAAGGGTGGGGCAGGCATCACCCAGATGTACTATGCGAAGCAGGGAATCATCACTCCCGAGATGGAATATGTTGCCATTCGCGAGAACATGGACTGTGAGGCATTGGGCATCCCGACCCGCATCACGCCGGAGTTCGTCAGAAGCGAAGTCGCTGCCGGACGCGCCGTCATCCCCGCCAACATCAACCACCCCGAGGCGGAACCCATGATCATCGGACGAAACTTTCTCGTCAAGATAAACACCAACATCGGCAACTCCGCCACGACCTCCGACATCGCCGAGGAGGTGGAGAAAGCCATCTGGAGCTGCAAGTGGGGCGGTGACACGTTGATGGACCTCTCCACGGGCGACCACATCCACGAAACCCGCGAGTGGATTGTCAGAAACTGCCCCGTGCCCGTCGGCACCGTGCCCCTCTATCAGGCACTCGAAAAGGTGAACGGAAAGGCTGAAGACCTGACGTGGGAACTCTATCGCGACACGCTCATCGAACAGTGCGAGCAGGGCGTCGATTATTTCACCATTCATTGCGGCATCCGCCTTGCCAACATCCCTCTCTCCAAAGGTCGCCTCACGGGTATCGTTTCGCGCGGCGGAAGCATCATTTCCGAGTGGTGCAGCACCCACAACCGCGAGAATTTCCTCTACGAACACTTCGACGACATTTGCGACATTTGTGCTGCCTACGACACCGCCATCTCCCTCGGTGACGGTCTGCGCCCCGGCTGTGTTGCCGACGCCAACGATGCGGCGCAGTTCGCGGAACTTGACACGATGGGCGAACTCGTCACCCGTGCTTGGGCACACAACGTGCAAGCCTTCATCGAAGGTCCCGGTCACGTGCCCATGCAGAAGATTCCCGAGAACATGCAGCGTCAAATCGAAAAGTGCCACGAAGCACCGTTCTACACCCTCGGTCCCCTCGTCACCGACATCGCTCCCGGCTATGACCACATCACTTCCGCCATCGGCGCTGCCAACATTGGTGCGCTCGGCACCGCGATGCTCTGCTATGTCACTCCGAAAGAACACCTCGCACTGCCCAACCGCGAGGACGTCAGAGTGGGAGTCGTTTCCTACAAAATCGCGGCTCATGCCGCCGACCTTGCCAAGGGACATCCCGCCGCGCAGATTCGCGACAATGCCCTCTCCAAGGCGCGCTATGAGTTCCGCTGGAAAGACCAGTTCCACCTCAGCCTCGACCCTGACCGCGCAGAGGAATACTATCGCGAGGGACACCTCGACGGCGGCGAGTTCTGCACGATGTGTGGTCCCAACTTCTGCGCCATGCGCATCTCCCGCCGCCTGCAAGGCGATGGTGCCGTGGTCAACGGAGAACACGCCGAGAACTGCGACGACCTCATCGGTAAAGACGGGGAGTAAGGCTGCGTGACGCTTTTATACTGTTCTTTATTCTTCTTTTATGTCTGACACTAACTTCGAATTTTGTGTCAGTATCTCTTTAGTTTCAGACAAATATTTATGTCTCAAAAAACAGAATTTCTTTCATCAAGAAGAAGCGTTAAATATTTAGATTTATTTGCTGGTGCTGGGGGCTTTAGTGAGGGCTTCTTGCAAGCATATACTGAAGATAAATACTATGATTTCCGTTTGGCAAGTGATATCAATGAGAATTGTGAACTGACACATCGGGTCCGTTATAATAAAATGCTTGGTCTTGATACAGAGTTCATTTGTCAAGATATAATGGATGATTCATTCTTACCCAACCTCTTGAAAAAGTTGCATGGGGAGGAGATTGATGTTATTACCGGCGGTCCAAGTTGTCAATCATTTAGTCTTGCCGGGAGACGAAAGAAACTTGACAAACGTGATGATTTGTTCTATCATTATTTAAAAGTAATAAAGGCATTACATCCGAAATATTTTGTCATGGAAAATGTCAAAGGTATTTTGACAAAGGATGAAGGTCGTATAAAAGAACGTATTCTCAGTGAGATACGTTCTATCATTGATGAAATGAAGATAGGACAATTGTATGCTTTTTTGGAAGACAATATAAAGCCCCTTCTCCCAGCTTCTTTATATTCGTCACTTTACCTTAGAATAAACATGGAGACAGAAGATGAGGAGTGGAATAAGAAGTTTGAGATGTTTTTCAATAATCTCGAGCAGCAACTGAAAGACGTTACAAGAAACCTTCCTTATAGTATTAGTAAGAGCAATAAAAGCGTCAATACAATTCGTCATGGGCTTCTTCTTCTGAGGATGAAGCAACAGAGGAACTCTCTACGTCATCAATTAATTCAATTGAAGACAAATGCACATATTGACAATGATGTTTTTGTAGAGAGTTATAACTCTATTATTGAAACAATATCTGATGAAGAGATACTTCAGAAAATATTTATTGCCATTGATGATGTAGAAAAACTAAGTCAATGTAGCATTGAATCCTTTTCATTAAGGAAGTCTTTGGAAATACTTACAGCCACATTTGATGAGTGTATTGACTTTATTCGTGGGGAAATATCCAAGAATAAGAAAGTAAAGGAATGTTTTGAAAGCATCCTGAAAGAGATACGTCTATACAATATTAAAGAGCCGATTATTCTTCATTCTGCTAATTATGGTGTTCCTCAAAATCGTGAAAGAGTCGTTTTTATTGGTTGTCGAAATGATCAAGATTTAATCACAGAGATACCTGCGACCGTGACAGAGGAGAATAAGGTGAAGGTATATGAAGCTTTGTGGGATTTAGATATGATTGGAGACGGTGAAATCGCGACAAAATATAAAAAACCGAAGATTATTACGGATTTTGAATCCATGAAACAACACCGTACAATTCAAGGTGAACCGGATGTTCGAGGGTTACTTTATTCCGAATGGTCAAAAATAGGTCGTTTAGGTCATCGATTTACATTTGATGAAGAACCATTTTATATATCGAATCTTAGCGAGTTGGAAAGCCCCAAACTCTATCAACACATGGATTTGTTTAATCATCAAACAAGTCGGCAAAGCAGTCTTGTCCGTGAACGTTTGAAGATAATAGCCAAGCATAAAGACTATGATTTAGCGAAAACGGAATTAAGAGAAAAAGGTTTGGAGTCGCAGAAACGGAACTATGTTGTGTTGAACCCATTGGGACAGAGTCCAACCATTTGCACCATGCCGGATGATTTTATTCATTATGCAGCATATCGTCCGATGACAGTACGTGAAATGGCTCGTTTACAAAGTTTTGATGATTCTTTTGTTTTTCAAGGTAAGCGTCAAACAGGAGGAAATAATCGCCAAAAAGAAATACCACAGTACACATTGGTAGGTAATGCCGTACCTCCATTAATGGCACGTGCGATTGCGAATACTTTGTTACAGCATATAAAATGAGAGTAATATGGTAAATATGCGCCAGTTCAATTCTTTTGAACAAAAGAACCTTAAGTTCCTTGTTAATCATAATATCAAGTTTACTCAGGTTGAGATAACTCCGACCGGACTTCGTAAAAGTATTCTTGATTCAACTGCTCCTATGCGTGCATATTTCTTAGAGAATGGCATACATAACTATGAAGAGCAATCACAGGGAACGGAAAACAAAGTGTTCAGAAAAGCTGCTGTGTTGACCGAGGGAAATCAATTTGATACTAAGGTTTCGTTTTATCGTCCAAACACAAAGATGGGAGACCCTCGAATGTGGATTTATGGATTCGGTCCTTACACAAACGGTAATGATATTCATGTGTTGTTTTGGTTTGAGCAAACTTTATACTCAATCAATATTACTCGTATAGATA
>JBJEAG010000374.1:0-4921 GCA_051868855.1 Alloprevotella sp.
GGTGCTGCCAGTTAGGCCTTGCAGTAGGAACGAGTATGAATAATGCAGGTTAAACTTCTGAAGACATGAGAATTGGAATGCGAAAGCCTTCTGTCAGAAAGGCATTCATGGCAAGAACGAAAGGATATGGCACGCGAATGATCAAGCGTGCCATTATTCCTTGGTATGGCAAGCGCGGCATGGGTTGGGTGCATCCCATGAGAGCCATCTACAACCGCATCTACTACCGCCTCACCTTCAGCATCTTCGACCTCTTCAAATCCGACGCGCCTCGGCAACGGCGCAGAAGAACCGCCGCTCCCACGGGCAGTTCGTCCAACGAAGGCATCTTCGGCGGATGCTTTGAGTTCATCCTCCTCTTGATTCTTGCCGTCGCCATCGCCATCTTGCTGTGAGTAAAAGCATTTGGCTTGTTACTTTCCCGTATATTTTTATATCAATCTTTGCAAATAGTATAAAAACAAAGATGAACATATATAGTCTGCTCAACATCTACACAAGAATCAAGAGCACAAGGATAAAAGCCTTGGGACTGCTCACCATGCACTTGTTGCACCGGAGATATACTTGTCTCTTCTTTGAGAACACCGTCGAAACACTGTCGAAAGAAGCAGACTACTGTCAAAAAACGATAAATCATCGGCAGAAAAAGTTCGTTCGCAGACGGCGTGGCGACATTTCTGTCCGCCGATTTGTCATTCCTTTCCGCCGATTCGTCATTTCTTTCCGCCGATTCGTTATTCCTTTCCCCTATTCCGTTGGTTTGCATCTTAAGGCGAAAGCATTTGCATCTTAAGGCGAAAGCGTTTGCATCTTAAGGCGAAAGCATTTTCATCTTAAGGCGAACACCAACGACTCCCAAGAAAAAAATGACAAGTCCCAAGAAAAAACTATTGCCACGGCAGATGAGAACGAAATTATAACCTGCATTATTCACACTGTTCCGTCACGAAAGGTCTAAATGGCAGTGCATCAGCGTGAGCACAGCGATGACGATGCAGAATGTAGTAAATCCTACTTTCAAAGAGGAAGAGCGAGCACCACGCTGAGGTGCTGCCAGTTAGACCTTGCAGTAGGAACGAGTATGAATAATGCAGGTTTAACCATGGCGAGAAAGATGGGGACAATGCGGAGAACGTTTGTCATTTCAGCTGTTTTTCTCCCCCAAAATGCGAAAAACACATTACGGAAAACCATGATTTTTCACTGAAACAGAGCATTTAGTGTCTGTCGAACGACTGCGGACATTGCACATCGTCCTAATTTTGTGGTGAAACCATGCAGAAAACGGAGCGCCGCTGCGCACCGTAACCTTGCCAACGGAACCTATTTTTTAACCACAAAATATTGGACAATCATGAAAACATTCTCTTTTAGTGCTTGGGTATGCGCCCTGCTCGCTTTCGGCGCATTCCCCTCGGCGCTCTCAGCCCAGACCTACTGGGACGGGAGTTGCGACACGGAATGGGAGGGAGAGGGTACGGCGGATTCGCCCTACCTCATCACCTCGGCTGCCGAACTCGCCGGCATGGCGAAGCGAACCAATGCCGACGAAACCTTCGAGGGCATGCACTTCCGTCTGACCGAAGACATCTATCTCAGCAATCCCGACACGCCCGATGACGAGAAGCCGCTGTGGGAACCCATCGGCTCCTACTCGCTGCAGAACAGTGAGGACGAGAACAATCCCGGCGATTTCTACGCCAAAGAACACTGGTTCAAGGGTTCGTTCGACGGCAACGGCCACACCATCCACAACCTGTGGTACACCGGCGTGACGGACTTCGACGATTGGAACGACCCCTTCGGCTCGGGACAGCTTGACTTCACGGCGTGGTACAAGGCGCTCTTCGGACTGACCGACGGTGCCGACATTCGCAACCTGCGGCTGGAAAATGCCAACGTGGCAGGCACGGCGCTCATCGGCGGTCTCGTCATCCGCGCCAAGAATTCCACTTTCACGAACATCCACGTGAGCGGCCACATCAAGTCCGGTGCCATCGAGCAGGGCGGCTCCGCTGCCGGTTTGGTGGTGGAAGCCGAGAACTGCCACTTCAACGGCTGCACTTCGACTGCCAGCGTCTTCGCCCGCAGCAACACGGGCGGACTGATTGGAAAAGTGAGCGGCGCAAGCACCGTGACGAACTGCTCTGCCAACGGCGAGGTGACGGGTTGCGTGAACGTGGGCGGCCTCATCGGCGTCAGCGCAAAAATTCAGGGCGACGAAACGGGGGCGACACCCGTCGTGCGCCTCTGCTCGTCAGCAGCCACCGTGACCATCATCACCGGCAGAGACCAAGGAAACTGCGGTGCCGGCTTCATCGGTCTGAACGAGGGAACCATCACGCAGTGCAGCGCCACGGGCAAGGTGAATCTCAAGGCGAACGCCGCCG
This sequence comes from Alloprevotella sp., assembly GCA_051868855.1. Lineage (GTDB taxonomy): Bacteria > Bacteroidota > Bacteroidia > Bacteroidales > Bacteroidaceae > Alloprevotella. Next base: position 2,394 of record JBJEAG010000374.1, read on the forward strand.
CAGGTTTCTGCTACGACAACCGCGGACTCATCGCTTCCTGCCGCTCCACCGCCGACGTCACCGGCGAAGACTACGGCTGCTTCCTGGCTGTCTTTGTGGGCAACAACGGACTGGACGTGGGCTATGAAAAGGAGGGCGGCACCATCTTGAACTGCTACGGCACGGGCAGCGTCTATGCCCCCGCACCGCCTGCCGACGTCATCACCTCGGGCACGCACCTTTGCGGTTTCTCCATTGCAAACTACACGAGCGCCGGAGCCTACATGGCAAACTGCTACTACAACAGCACCGTCGTGCCGGAAATCGAAACGCCGGGGCGACCGGGTGAATACGGCAGAACGACCGCCCGCCTGCAATCACGTGAATTTGTGGATTCGCTGAACTTCATGGCAGCGCTGATGGGAACGTATCTTTGGCAATATAATGAGGGAGCCTATCCCACACCGACCGACGTGCTCGCCACCGACGTGTCCCCCTTCCTCGGCGGCGGCAACGGTACGGAGACAGCCCCTTTCCTCGTGGACAACAAGCAGCATTTGGAGAACGTGGCATACGCTGCCAACCGCAACTGGGAATTCCGCGGACAACATCTGTTGCAAACTGCCGACATCACCCTCAACGCTCCCAAGGAGAACTGGGGCGAGCAGATGCCCACTGTCTGGACACCCATCGCCGACTACGCAGGCAACACCATGAACGAATGGTCGCACCATTTCTCGGGCACCTACGACGGTGGTTTCCACACCGTGCAGAACCTTTATATCGACGGTAACGCCGGAGCCTACGCCGGACTCTTCGGCGTGCTGGGTTCGGGCGCAGTCATCCGCCGGCTCGGCGTGGTGGATGCCTGGATGAGCGGCAGCGAAAACATGGGAATATTGGTGGGCGGCACGAATCTGCAGAACGACCCCTGTGCCGAGGGACCGCGCACCATCTCGCAGTGCTGGACCTCAGGCGTGGTGAACGGCGGAGATGCCAACGGCGGCATTGTGGGTCGCTCGTGGGCGAACGCCGGAGAGGATTTCACGATGGTGTCGTGCTATTCCACCGCCGAAGCCAACCGCGGACTGATTGGCGACAACGGGGTGACGGGCACACAGGTCATCGGCAGCTGGTTCGGAGGCAAAGTGCCCAACCGCTACGGCAACGCCTTTGCCTTTGCTAATGCCGACGGCTACTTCCGCACCTACGTGGACTGCGACAAGAACCCCGTGAGGGAGCAGGACACTCAGAACTATCCTTTCGGCAGACCGACTGCCTACATGCAGAGCAAGCAGTTTGTGAACGAGTTGAACTATGCCGCCGCCGTCAAAGGCTATGAAGGCGGATGGGGTTACCACGAAGGGGCTTATCCCTCGTTTGCCGGAGAACAACCCACCGTGCAGGTGACGCTCAACGACGGCATCTCCGCCCCCGTCACCTTCCTTGCGCTCGAGGGCAGCACACTGGTTCTGCCCACCGCCGCCGAGCGTGAGGGTTACACGCTGGAAGGATGGTACACCGATGCTGAATTCAGCCAGGCATTCCACTTTGGCGAGAGCCTCGTCAGCGAACCCATCACGCTCCACGCCCGCTGGACACAACCCGTCGAGGCGGACTACGAGGTGTTTAAAAATCGCTTCGCCACGACCTATACACTGACCACCGCCGCCCAACTCCACGCCTTGGCAAACATCGTGAACGGCACCGCCGAGGGCGTGGATCAAAATGACTTCGCCGGAAAAACCGTGAAACTCGGGGCAGACATCGAACTGAACGACGTCAGCTGGTTCGACCTGTGGGGCAACTCCGTGACGCCGCAGCGTTTCCCCTCCATCGCCAACAACGCAAGCTATCCGTTCAACGGCACTTTCGACGGTCAGGGACACGTCATCCGCGGACTCTTCATCACCTGTCCCAACCCCGACAACGACCAATATGGTCTCTTCGGCTACCTCGGTGCCGATGCCGATGTCCACGACGTGGTGTTGGAAAAAGCCTGCATCGTCAAACAGCGTGCACTGGATGCCGGATTGCTCGCCGCAAACAGCAAGGGCAAGGTGACCCGCTGCGGCGCGGAAGGAAAGATTATCAGTCAAATCATTGAGACCTACACCGTCAACGGCGGACTCATTGGCGTGGCGGAAAACGGCTCAAGCATTTCGCAGTGCTATGCTCTTGTCGATATGGACGTGCGCTATGACTGCTGCGGCGGTTTGGTGGGTACGCTGAAGGGCACGCTCGACAATAGTTTTGCCCGAGGCTCTGTCCGCTTCAGTGCTGCCGGCGGCTTCGGCGGCGTGACGAGCAGATTTGAGGGTGAAGCCTTCACGAACTGCTTCTCTGCCCTCTCCGCCGACTTTGCTTCTCTCTCTGAAAGTGCTGAAAACGTGGGCGGTGCCTACGGTTCCGCGCCATGGAATTCGACTGCCAATCCCGGCATCTACGACCGCGATTTGCTCAGCACCTCTTTCGCTGCACTCAACGAGACTTTTGCGCCGCCGGCATACGCCAAAGGCACGGGACTGACCACGGAAAAGATGAAGACC
>JBJEAG010000375.1:0-19876 GCA_051868855.1 Alloprevotella sp.
ATCATCCCGGATACCATTCTCCGTCGTCGTCAGTGCCGCCGCCGTCGTCTTCTTTCTTCTTTTCGATGCGTTCGAGTTCCTCGGGCGAGAGTTCGTCCTCGTAGCGTTGCAGAACGGGCTCTTCTTCCTTGACGGCGTCGCCTTCCTTGGCTGCGGGAACGGGAGCGGGCGGCGCGAGGACGGTGTCATAGTATTCCAAATAGTCGTTCACACTGAACGTCGTGCCGACGAGGCGGAGGTTGGCTTCGGAGACGATGAGCACCTTTCCTTTCTTCAACAACGGCGCGAGCACGGAGTCCGCCGCCACACGATTGGCATAGTTGCGGGCATCGTTGAAGTTGCGGAAAGAGGAGACGGTGAAGAGGGAAAGTCCCTCGGAATGACTGAAACTGAGGTCCAGACCGCGCCCGACGGCGGAAGAGAAGTTGAGACGGGCAGTCTCATAGAGCAAAAGATTCGCCGAGATGCTGTCAGTGGGATATGCCAAGACGAAGAGATGCGGCGCGTTCTTCTCGTCGGTGAAGGCGTTGGGACCGCCGGCGGCAGCGGCAAGCGAGTCGGCAGCGGCGGTGCGTCGGTTCCAAAGCGAGGCAAGGTCAAAGTGACCGCTGCCAATGGCGCGTCCGCTCTCGAGTCCTTTGAGAATCATGCCCGCCATGGGGCTGACATCGCTTTCGGGGAATGCCTCGAGCAGTTCGCGCAGTTCCTTCGTGAGGTCGGCAACGGGCGCGGTGGCGAGGCGGTCGAGCACGTGGACGAAGATGAATTTCGGGCGGTTGAGTCCGTTGGGATATTTCTCTGTGGAGCGGGCAAAGTTGGTTTCGACGGCGGCATGGTCGCGAAGACGATAGGCAGTGTAGGTCGCGGCATAGAGCGAGTCCTCAATCTCTCTGCCGTAGCGAGCGTTCCACTCAAAGTCCGGGTCGGTCACAATCTTCGTGAGGTCGTGGTCGGGGAAGTCGGCGGCGAGACGGTCGCGGACGACGCGCGCCTCCTCGGAGCGTCCCCAGCGGGAATAGAGCAGGAACATCTCATAGAGCGCCTCGGGCATCTGCTCGAAGGAAGGATAGTCGCGAGTGAGGCGAGTCAGCGTCTCGGCGGCGAGGGGAAAGTCCTCGAGGTCGTTCTTCTCGATGACGCCGGCGTTGTAGAGACCGTCCATGATTATCTTGTCGGACTCCTCCTTGGCTTCGGGAGTGAAGGGCAGTTGTGCGAGATAGTATTCTCGCTGATGCGGGTCGTCGGCGGCACTGACGGAGTCGGCAGCCGTTTCGTCTTCGACAACTTCCTTGTCGGCGAGACTGTCGCGAAGTGCGCTGAGCGAGTCGTCGGCTTCGTAGTCATAGCCCTCCGTTTTCTCCATGGAAACGACCGTGCGGTTGGAACGGCGCCAATTGTCTTCGTTCTTTCGATTGCCCCAGCGCTTGCGGAAGTCCTCCTTGCCCTGCATGACGAGCAGAGAGTTGTAGAAATACCACGTGCCGTCTTTCGCGTTGGCGTTAGCGTTAGCGTTGGCATTGGCGTTGGCGTTATTGCCGTTGCCGCCGCTCTGATTCTCCGCCAAGCGAGCCGCCGCGGCACTGTCCTTGCTTGCCTTGCGTGCTTCCTCCTCTTTCTTCTTCAACGCCTCGATGACGCGGTCGATGGCGGCGTTTCGCTCCGCCTCGGGCATCGCCACAAGCGCTTGGAGACTGTCCTGAAGATGCACGGCGGAGGTGTAGGGGACGAGTTTGTCGAGCACCTTGGAGCGACGGGAGGCTTCGGCATAGCCTTCGCGCGACTTGTCGATGAGCGCCAGAGCTTCGGTGTAGCAGGCCTGCGCGTTGGGGAAGTCGCGTTTCTCCCAGTAGAGTTCGGCGAGACGGAGCACCAAAACGCCCTTCTCGATGCCTTTGCGCGTGCTCTTCTCGCGACCCTTTTCGTAGGCGGAAATCGCCTGCGCGGTGTCGCCGAGGGAGAGGTGGATGTTACCCATGGCATAATAGACCTGGTCAAGTCGGTCCTTGTTGTTTTCGTTGCGAGTCATGCGGCGCAACTTTTTCAACATGGACTTGGCTTGTCCGGGATTGGAGGCGGCAATTTCGGTTTGGAGAATGCGAGCGTTGAAAGAGAGTTCAAAGGGCGGGCTGAGACGGATGCACTTGCGCAGGGCGGCGGAGGCTTCTTTGTCGTTGCCGAGTTGGCGGTTCACCTGTCCGATGAGGAAGTAGAGGCGTGCCTTCTGCTGCTTGGGTCGGGCACTGCGGGCGGTGCGCTGCAAGAAAGGCAGCGCGTCGGCAAAGCGTTCCTGACGCAGAAGCAGGTCGGCTCGGGTGGCATCCATCTCCTTGGTCATGCGCCGCCGATGGGAAAGCGTGTCGCGGAGCGCCTTGGAGAGGGCATCTTCTGCATCATAGAACCAGTCCAACTGGGCGTAGCAACGCGCCATCCACTGTCGCGCCTCGGCGACGACGACCGGCTCCGCCTTGTAGTGGCGGGTGATGTAGGAGAAAGTGGCGGCAGCCTCCAAGAAGTCGCCTTTTTGGAACTGCGCCTTTGCCATGAGCAACCACGCCTTTTTGAGGAAGGGATTGAACTCTTGTCGCTGGAGATATTGCTTCGTTTTGGGAGATTTCCTCTTTCCCGGACTCACCTTGGGTTTGCGGCGGATGGAGTGCACCTGAATCGCCTTCTGACACTTGGTGATGGCGGTCTCATAGTTTCCCTTTCCCGCTTCGCGCGACTTCTCGTTGCCGACGAGGAAGACGGGCAGCAGACGAGTGTAGTCGTCGGTGTGGGAGGAGAGTTTGGCTTTGTCGCCCTCGATGAAGGCTTGCTCGCCGTTGAAGTAGGTGTTGAAGCGGGCGTTGAAAGAATGCCAAAAGCGCGAGCCCGCCGTGTTCTTCTTCGTGGAACACGACGCGAGCAGTCCTGCGAGCAGGAGCATCAAGGGCAATATGTAGGCTTTCGGCTTCACGTGTCAGAGAAAATGCGGCGCACACATTATTATATATATAATGCGCCCCACACATTATTATATATAACTCCCAAAAAAGAATTTTATTGCACGGCAGAGGAGGTAGAGGGTGATGCCGCAGAGAATGATGGAGGCACCGCCGGGCAGGTCGGCAAAGTAGGAAAGGAGCAAGCCGCTGACGCAGGCGGTCATCGAAAACAAGGCGGAAAGGCGGACGATGCCGCGGAAAGTGGAGGCAAACAGGGCAGCGGTGGCTTGGGGCACGCTGAGCAGGGAAATCACCATGACGATGCCGACGACCTGCAGGCTGACCACGACGGTGAGGGCGGTGAGAACGGTCAGCAGATTCTCGATGAAGGTGACGGGCAAGCCCTGAGTGCGGGCAAAGTCGGGGTCGCACGAGACGGTAATCCAGACGCGACCGTGGAGCAGATAGGCGATGAGCACCACGGCAGTGAGCACTGCCAGCGCGAGCAGACCGCCGTGCGAGATGCCGAGAATGTTTCCGAAGAGATAGGAGGGCAGGTCGGTCATGAAACCGGGGGTGAGCCAGGCGAAGAGGATGCCGAGCGCCATGCCGAAAGTCCAGAGCATGGCGATGGCGCTGTCTTCCCGCACCCGGCTGTGGTGCTCCAGCCACTTGATGCCGAAACCGGAGGCTACGGCAAAGAGGGCGGCACCCCAGAGCGGGGAGAAACCGAGCCACGCGCCCAACCCCACTCCGCCGAGGGAAGCGTGTGCCATGCCGCCGCCGGCAATGACGGCGCGGCGGGTGACCATGAACGTGCCGATGACGGCGCAGAGCACCGACACCAGCAGACTGCCCAGCAAGGCATCACGAAAAAAGGGATAAAGAAAAATCACGTTAGGGGGACTTTGGTTTTTTAGCGCGGATGAAACGGGAAAGCGGCTCCACCGCCGCAATGGGTTGGCTTTCGCGGCAAAACCGTTTTGGTTTTTGGTGTTAAGTCTATGCCGGAGACGCACTCTGTCTCGCTTCTTCTCTCACCTCGCCGACCAAGAGGAAGACTTCGTCGCGCAAAGCCTCGGGGAGGGCAACGCCGCGAAGCCTCAGCGAACGCACCCAGCCGGCAACCTCCTCAGCCTGCATGGTGGTGAGGACTTCCTCAAATTGTTCGATTTCGGCGGGAGTGTAGCTATCCGCCGCACGGTGACGATAGGCGTCGAGTTCCTCGTCGTCGTAATATTCCGCCTCGTAATCTATTCCATCCAACAGACTCTCCTTCTCACACACTTCGTGCATGCCGCAGCATCCCTCGGGACGAGTCTTCACGGGAGCAGCGTCGGCTGTCTTGCCACGCTTTTGCAGAACAAAACCGAGGAGCAAGGCGATCAAAGCAAGGAAGAGGAGGGAAAGGAGGAGAATGAGCATGAGAAGGACAACGGTGTTCAGAGAATGGATTCCCAGAAACGGGGATAACTCTTGTTCACGACCTCCGGGTGTTCAATCTCCACGCCGGGGCAGACCATGGCGGCGGGAGCAAACGACATCGCCATGCGGTGGTCGTCGTAGGTGGCAATGGGACGCCCGTCATAGTGCGGCGCGGCGGCAGGATAGCGACTGATGCTGAGTGCTTCGTCGCCCTCGATGGTCAGTTCGATGCCGAATTTTTGGAGTTCGTTGTGCAGCGCCGCCATGCGGTCAGTCTCCTTGATGCGCAGCGAGCGGAGACCGGTGAAGCGGAAGGGGCGGCGGAGCATGGCACAGGTGACGACGAGCGTTTGTGCCAAGTCGGGCTGTCCCGAAAGGTCGAGCGTGAGCGGCGGACAAGACTCGGACTGCGCCGACGGAGACTTGGTGAGAATGACTTCACCGTGTTCCACGTCGAAAACGGTCTTGACGCCGAGCGGCTCGAAGAAGTGCTGCACGGCGGCATCGCCCTGCAGACTGTTGCGGAAGAGCCACGGCAAAACCACTCGCGCCTTGCGGTCGGAGGTCAGCGCCACCATTTCATACCAATAAGACGCCGCACTCCAGTCGCTCTCGACGGTGAACTGCACATTCGGGCGATAGGGGACAGCCGCCACGCGGATGTGGTTGTCGTCCGTCCACTCCGCCTCCGCGCCAAAGCTCTTCATGAGTTCGAGCGTCATGTCGATGTAGGGGCGGGAAAGCACCTCGCCGCAGAGATTCACGGTGAGTCCCTGCTCCAGCGTCGGCGCAATCATGAGCAGGGAGGAGACATATTGCGAACTGATGTCAGCGGGCAGACTGATGCTGCCGCCTTGCAGTTTCTTGCCCTTGATTCGCAAAGGCGGGAAGCCCTCTTTCTCGACATATTCAATGTCTGCCCCGAGTTCTCTCAACGCATTGACGAGGGCGCTGATGGGACGCTGTTTCATGCGTTCCGAACCGGTGAGCACGTGTTCCTCGCCTTCGCAGACGGCGAAGAAGGAAGTGAGGAAGCGCATGGCAGTGCCGGCACCGTGGATGTCGATTTCGCTGCCGCGTTCGCTGAGAGCGCGGAACATGACCTCAGTGTCGTCGCAATCGGAGCGACGATGCACTTCCGCGCTGCCGCCGCTCAGAGCGCAGAGCAGGAGGGCACGGTTGCTGAGACTTTTGGAAGAGGGAAGCGCGGCTGTGGTGTCCAGCCGGGAAGGGAAGTTTACGATGCGTGTCATGCTCTTTTCTTTCTGGCTTCGTCGATGAGTCGCTCACAGCGTTCGGGGTCGGCATGTCGCAACGAAGCGTAGGTTTGTGCCAACAGATGGAAGAAGTCCTCATCGCCCGAGAGTTGGGCGAGGTTGCGGCAACCGGATTCGAGACTCACGGCTCGTCCGCACTTCATGCTGTTGGTGTCGATGAGTGAAAAGTGATAGCGGTCTCCAACCTTGTCATAGAGCACATTGGAAGAGGAGAAGTCGCGATGAAGGAAACCGCCCTCGTGGAGATAGGCGGCAAAGCGGGCAAACGCTTCCACCACGTTTTTCTTTTCTTCGGGAGTGCATTGGTCAATCTCCGCCATCGTGTAGCGATAGTTGGAATGGAGGCACACGAAATAGCCGATGGTGCGGAGCAGCCCCTTCCGATAACTCACGAAAGCCACACTCTCGGGACTCTCGAAGCCGCGTTCTCTCAGCAGCATGGGGCGAAGATAAGCCTGCTTCCCCTTGGAGGATTTGTAGAACATCTCCTTGAGTCGGCGGGCGGTGGCAGGCGGCGCGAACTTTTTCACACAAAGCGTCAGGTCGCCCACGGTGAGTTTCTTGATGACATTGCGCCCACGGTGAATCTCTTCGCCTTCGTTCTCGAAGTGCGTCTCAAGATTCATCAAGTAGTCCCTAAGATACTCGTATTTGGGATTGAGAATGATTTTCATAGGCGGGAATCAAGGTTGGTGGTATTAGATAAGGTCGGCGGGAAAGGTTAGGTTCGGGTGTCAGGAGAGACCGGTGATTTCTCCGTCCACAAGGTCGATATGGTTGGCTTGCGGGTCTTTCGGAAGACCGGGCATGCGGAGAATGTCGCCGGCAATGGCAACCACCATCTCCGCTCCGGCGTTGAGAACGACGTCGCGGATGAGGAAGTCGAAGCCCGACACGGCGCCATAGCGTTTGGCATCGGCAGAGAAGGAGAACTGGGTCTTTGCCACGCAAACCGGGAAGCGAGCCATGCCGTGTTGCTCAGCGAGGCGGAGACGCTTGAGGGCGGGAGCGGCAAAGGTGACGGTGGCAGCGCCATAAATCTTCTTCGCCACTTTTTCTATTTTCTCCTGCAATGAATCTTCGTCGTCGTAGGTCAGCTGTAAATCGCCGGAAGGATGGTTCTCGACGGCTTCCACCACGACGCGCGCCATTTCTTCCGCGCCCTTACCACCTTCAGCGTAGGCACGGTTGATGACGAACGGCACGCCGAGTTTTTCCTCGCAGTGGTGGCGGAGCAGTTGCATTTCCTCGTCGGTGTCGCCGGCGAAGAGGTTGAAGACCACCACCACCGACTGTCCGAAGCCCTGGAGGTTCTTCACGTGACGGTCAAGGTTGGCGAGACCCTTCTTCAGTCCTTCGAGGTTGGGCTGCTTGATTTGGTCGAGCGCCACGCCGCCGTGCATCTTCAGTCCCTGAGCCGTGGCAACAATGACGGTGGCGTCGGGTTTCAAACCGCTCTTGCGACATACAATATTATAGAACTTCTCGGCGCCGAGGTCGGCACCGAAGCCGGCTTCCGTGATGGTGTAGTCGCTGTAGGCAAGCGCCATTTTGGTGGCGAGCAGAGAGTTGCAGCCGTGAGCAATGTTGGCGAAAGGTCCGCCGTGGACAATGGCGGGCGTCTGCTCCGTGGTCTGCACCAGATTGGGACGGATGGCATCTTTGAGGAGCACGACAATCGCGCCGGTCACGCCGAGGTCGTTGACGGTGAAGGGACGGTCGTCGTAGGTGTAACCCAGCAGAATCTGTCCGACTCTGCGGCGCAGGTCTTCTTCGTCGGCAGCCAAGCAGAGAATCGCCATCAGCTCCGAAGCGGGCGTGATGTCGAAGCCGGCTTGTTGCGGAACGCCGTTGACGGCGGGACCGAGTCCGGTCACAATGCTGCGGAGCGAGCGGTCGTTCACGTCGAGCACGCGGCGCCAGAGGATTTCCTTCAGTCCGAAGCCCTCTGCACGGTGCTGGTAGAGATAGTTGTCGAGCAGAGCGGCAATCATGTTGTGGGCAGACGTGATGGCGTGGAAGTCACCGGTGAAGTGGAGGTTGATGCGTTCCATGGGGAGCACCTGAGCATAGCCTCCTCCGGCAGCCCCTCCTTTCATGCCGAAGCAAGGTCCGAGAGAGGGTTCGCGCAATGCCACGCAGGCTTTCTTGCCAATGGCGTTCAGACCAAGGGCGAGTCCGATGCTCACGGTGGTCTTTCCGATGCCGGCTTTGGTGGCGGTGATGGCGGTGACAAGAATCAACTTGCCGCGCTTCTCTTCTTGAAGGAGAGAGAGCGGGAGTTTTGCCACGGTCTTTCCGTAGGTTTCAATCCGGTCGGCATCGATGCCGAGGCTTTGTGCCACTTCGGTGATGGGTTTGAGGGGCACGCTGCGGGCGATTTCTATGTCTGTCTTCATGAATAGAGGTTTGTGCGATGTTATTGTTCAATTATCCAACTCTTCGAGAAACTTGCTGACTCGGTCTTTCATGACCTTGGCGACGAGTGGTCCTTCGTAGCCTCGGTTGATGGCGGAGCGGGCGACCTTCAAGGCGTCTTCTTCGCTCACTTCGCTTCCGCGCGATTTCAGTCGCCCGATGAGGAAGTCCCCTAAGGCTTCAAGATATGCCTCCTCGTCAATGGCGGCAATCGCCTCGTCAATGAGCTCTTCGGACACTCGTTTGCTTCGGAGCATGAAGCGAATCTTGACGCGTCCCCAGTGGTCGAAGCGGAATTTGTCGGAAGCGTAGGCGCGAGCATATCTTTGGTCGTTCACAAATCCCTTTTCCGCCAGTTGCCGACAGAGTACGTCCGCCTCTTTGGGAGCAATGCCTTTCTGAATGAGTTTTCGGCGGATGTCGTCGGAGCAATATTCGCGGGCGGCACAGAGTTTGGCAGCCCAGAAGAGAGGATTGTTCATGGTGAGAGAGTATGATTCATTTCTTTGTGACGCTGCGCACGCAGAACCAAGCGTGACGGGCGAGCGTCGTGGTCCAGCCGAAGTGGACGGTCATAATGTGGAAACGTTCCCGCAAGGATGCCTTGTGGTGTTTCGTGGTCATGCCTTCTTCCAAATAGTCCGCCACGACGGTGTGGGCATTGAGCAGCGGCGCGTGGTCGCGGGCAGCCTGCTTCATGATTCTCACGCACCAGTCGAAGTCGGCGGAGTAGCGATAGCGCAGGTTGTAGTGGAAGCGACGAGCAAGGTCGATGCGGGCGAAGAATGCCTGATGGCAGACAAGCATGCCGTTGCGGAAGGAGCGCCAGGTGAGGTGCTCGGGCGGAGAGAGACGGCGCGGATGCAGGAAGTTGCCTTCTCCGTCCACAATGTGGGTGTCGCCATAGACCACGGCGGGCGTTTTCTCTGCTTTTGCGACGGCTTCTGCCACGCGAGTCAGCACCATGTCGTCGTGGAAGCGGTCGCCGGCATTGAGGAAGACGATGAAGTCGCCGGTTGCCATGTCGATGGCTTTGTTCATGGCGTCGTAGAGTCCGTCGTCGGGTTCGCTGAGACATTGGATTTCGTGAGGAATCTCAGCCACGCTGTTGCGTTCTTGATAGTGGTGGACGTGTTCCAGCGTTTCGTCGCGGGAGTTTCCATCTACAATCAGGTGTTCCACGTGCCGCCACTTTTGCGCCTCGACGCTTTCGATGGTGCGTTCGATGAGCGGGGCAGCGTTGAAGGTGACTGTTGCCACCGTGATTTTGGGCGTTCGAACCGGCGATGCGCCGTCGTCGCTACTTCGGGGAGGGACGTCAGACGAAGGTCCTTCGTTCATTGTATTTTCCATTGTATATTATATAATGTGTGTTTCTTCTGAGAATGTCCGAGGCTTCATTTGAGCAGTTGCCGGTAGAGCGCGAGATAACGCTCGGCGACTGTCTTTTCGGAATAACAGCTGACGCTCTTGGCACGAGCATTTCGCGACATGGCGGAATAGCTCGGCGAGTTGAGTGTGGTGAAGATGCCTTTGGCGAGGTCGAGGCTGTCGCAGTAGTCGGCGAGATAGCCATTGATGTCCATGTCAATCATCTGCGTGATGCCTCCGATGCGGAAACCGACACAGGGCACGCCACACGACATGGCTTCAACAATCGTGTTGGGCAGGTTGTCCATGAGCGAAGGCATGAGCAGCAGGTCTGCGCAGCGATAGAGGTCTCGCATTCGCTCCGGCTCGGTGACGTAGCCCATGGGGACGGTCTGCACGGGGAAGGCGTCCTTCACCTCTTCGCAGCCTTTGCCTGCCAAAACGAGCGCAAGGCGTTCCGTGAAGTCGGGCTGCTGCTCGCGGAGATGAGTCAGGGCTTCCATGAGATAATCTACCCCTTTCTTCGGGTCGGAGACCTTGAAGGCGGCGAAGAACAGGACTTTCTTGTCGGCGGGGATGCCGAGTTGTGCTTTGAGTTCCTCATTGTGCTCGACGGGAGAGTAGAAGTCCGTGTCGATGGCATTGGGAATGGAGGAGACTTCGGCGTGTTTCAGCAGCGGCGCCTCGGCGGCGAGGTCAGCGAGCCATTTGCTGCAGCCGACGAGATGGAAGTGGGAGACTCCGTAGGCTTTCTCTTTGCGGTGGAAGGTCTGTGCGGAGAGGTCGCCGGGAGAGGGCTTCTTCAGAATCGGACACTTTCCGCAGCCCTGCTTCCAGCGTTCGCAGTCGGCGGATTGATGACAGAGACCGACGAAGGGCCACATGTCGTGCATAGTCCACACGACGGGTTTTCCGCTCTGAAGGATGCGGCGGATGTCGCGCAGCGAGAGCATGGCTTGATTGACCCAATGCAAGTGGATGACGTCAGCCTCGCGAAAGTCGGGAAGTTTCGTGACGTCCTGACCAAAGCGTCCGAGGTCGATGGCGAAGAGACCGTCGCGGGAGAATCCGTTGCGAACGTAGATTTCCGCTCTTTCCGCCACAAAACGGAGGCGGTGGAGCGAGGAAGGAGGAAGTGCCTTCACTCCGGCATCGGCATCCTCGGGAGCCACGTCGCGACAGAGCAGCGTGGCATCCACGCCGAGGCGTTGAAGACCTTGAACCAATCGGCGAGCAGCGATGGCGGCACCGCCCACGGAAGCAGAGGTGTTGAGATGAAGGACTTTCATGAGATGATTTGGTCAGTGGCTCCGGAATTTGCGGTAATATAGGTTCCTGCCGCTTTCCCGGCGTTGGCAAGGAATTCTTTGTCGGAAAGGAAACGGTCCATGAGGGGCGGGAAGTCAGCAGGCGAGGTGATTTCATGGCATCCGCCGCAGGCAATCAAATCGCGTGCCTCGCGGAACTTGCCATTGTTGGGACCGATGATGACGGGCACGCCATAGACCGCAGCCTCCGGCACATTGTGAATGCCGACGCCGAAACCTCCGCCGACGTAGGCAACGGTGGCATAGCGATAGATGGAGGAGAGGAGACCGTAGCAGTCGATGAGGAGGCAATCCACTTCGGCGACGGACTTATTGCTGGCGGCGGAGTAGCGCACGGCGGGGCGGCGGAGTTTCTGTTCGATTTGTCGCAGATGTTCTTCGCTGACGACGTGGGGCGCGAGGACAAGTTTTAGATTGGGATGGTTGTTGAAATATTCAATCAGAATGTCTTCGTCGGGCTGCCAACTGCTTCCTGCGACGAGCACTTTCCAGCATCCGGCGAAGCGTTCCACCAACGGCAGCGGACGGGCGGCACGGCGGATGTCGATGACTCGGTCGAAGCGGGTGTCGCCGACGACGCTGACTGCCGTCACGCCGATTTTGGCGAGGAGTTCGCGCGATGTCTCGTTCTGGACGTAGAGATGCGTCAGGTTCTTCAGCACTTGGGCGTAGGAGCGACCGTAGGAGCGGAAGAAAATCTGGTCGGGGCGGAAGATGGCGGAAACGCTGTAGCAGGGGATGCCGCGGCGATGCAGCACGTTGATGTAGTTGCGCCAAAACTCATATTTGATGAGGTAGGCTTCGCTGATGTGTGCTCTCTTGACGAAGCGCCGGGCGTTGCACCAGGTGTCGAAGGGCAGATAGCAAACGATGTCTGCGCCTTCATAGTTCTTGCGCACTTCGTAGCCCGAGGGAGAGAAGAAGGTGAGCAGGATTTTCTTCTCGGGATGCAGGCGCCGGAGTTTCTCCATGAGCGGACGTCCTTGTTCGAACTCGCCCAAGGAGGCAGCGTGGAACCATACGTAACATTCTCCCTCGCGCACTTTCTTGCGGAGCGTCTTCCACGTTTGTCGCTGCCCGCGCACCATGAGTCTTACCTTGCGATTGAAAAGGGCAGCGATGTGGCAGCCGAATGCCATCAGATAGATAATGAGTGAATACACCGGACGGAGTTTTTGTGCGCTTTTGCGCGGATTAGGTTTTAGGTTAGCCCGCCGACGGAATCGGCGGGAACGGGAGCTGTTCAAGGGTCCAAAGCGACTGGCTCAAGAGAATCCGCCGCAAGCGGGTCGCTGTTTCTTGAAGCGTGGCACACGCTTCAAGAAGAGAGAAGGGCGGATGCAAACACGCCGGGGAGCGCCAAGCGGCAAGGGGCGTGGCTCACGCCCCGACGAGCGTCACTCGGCGAAGAAGGCGAGGGCGTCGTCCATGCGTCGGAGCGTTTCCTCTTTGCCGAGGAAGGCAGCCAGTTCATACATGTCCGGTCCTTTGCCCGTGCCGACGAGGCAGACGCGCCACGGGTTCCACGGTTTCACGCCGCTCTCTGCTGCCCACGCATCCACCGCCGCCTTTTGGCTTTCGATGGAGAAGTCGTCGAGCGAAGCGAGCAAGTCGCGCAACGCCTTCATGTCTGCGGCTGCCGTGTCCTTCCAGTTCTTGCGTGTGAACTTGTCCTCCTTGTCGAATTTCGGAGCAAGGAAGAAGAAGTCGCAGAGCGGCCAGAGTTCTTTGATGAAATTGATTTTCTTCATTTTCATCATGCCCACCACGGCTTCCACCTTTTCGATGGGCGCTTCGATGCCCTGTTCGCGGAGAATCGCGTCAAGCGTCGGAGCGAGGCGAGCGTTGTCAGCTTTCAGGATATACTCGCGGTTGAACCACTGTCCTTTCACGTAGTCAAACTTCGCGCCGCTCTTGGAACATTTCGCCAGGTCGAAGAGTTCGATGAGTTGTTCCATGCTGAGCAGTTCTTCATCGTTGCCCGGATTCCAGCCGAGCAGGGCGAGGAAGTTGATGACGGCTTCGGGGAGATAGCCGCTCTCGCGATAGCCCGAGGAGACGTCACCCGATTTCGGGTCGTGCCATTCCAAGGGGAAGACGGGGAAGCCGAGGCGGTCGCCGTCGCGTTTGGAAAGTTTGCCCTTGCCGTCGGGCTTCAGCAGCAGCGGCAAGTGGGCAAATTCGGGCATCGTGTCCTCCCAGCCGAAGGCACGATAGAGGAGCACATGCAAAGGAGCGGAGGGAAGCCATTCCTCTCCGCGAATGACGTGGGTGATTTCCATGAGGTGGTCATCCACGATGTTGGCAAGATGATAGGTGGGAAGGTCATCGGCGCTTTTGTAGAGCACCTTGTCGTCGAGGATGTCGCTCATGATGCAGACATCGCCGCGAATGATGTCGTGAACGTGCACTTCCTCTCCGGGTTGCACGAGGAAGCGGACGACATATTTTTCTCCTGCCTCAACGAGGCGGCGGGTTTCCTCTTCACCCAGCGTCAGCGAGTTGCGCATCTCGAGGCGGGTGTGGGCGTCATACTGAAAGTTCTGGACGGCTTCGCGTTTCGCGGTCAGTTCTTCGGGCGTGTCGAAGGCGATGTAGGCTTTACCGGCGTCGAGCAGTTGGCGGACATATTGGCGATAGATGTCGCGGCGTTCCGACTGACGATAGGGACCGTGGTCGCCGCCGAAGCTGACGCCTTCGTCGAAATCAATGCCGAGCCATTTGAAGGATTCGATGATATAGTCCTCTGCGCCGGGCACGAAGCGCGTGCTGTCGGTGTCTTCGATGCGGAAGACGAAATCGCCGCCGTGTTGGCGTGCGAAGAGATAGTTGTAGAGCGCGGTGCGCACACCGCCGATATGAAGAGGTCCTGTGGGACTGGGCGCGAAACGCACGCGCACTTTTCTTTCTGACATAATCTTTTGGACGTTAGGAATGCGATGACAAGAGCCCTTTCGGTTGCTCTTGCAAGAGGTTAAGATATTAATTCAAAGGACAAAATTACATTTTTTTAGCGACACGGCGCATTTTCCGCTCGGAAAGCAGGATTTTTCTTACGTTTCAGGAGTGCCGGAAGGCGGTACGGGAACGAACGGATAACTACTCTCCAGCAGACTGAGGAGAGTGTCCGAGGTCTCTTTGTCGAGTCTTCGGTCGGGGTGCCGGGGCAGTTTCGAAAGTCTGCCAAGGAACGACAGGTTTTCATGGTCCGCCCAAACAGGACCTTTGACCACGGTGACGACAAAAGAGCGGCAGTCATCCACCATTTGAAGCTCTTCGACGTCATCGACAAACGAAGCACAGTCATCGTCCGTGGCGATGGTCATCATCAGATAAAGCTCCACCTTTCTTCCTTCCGAGCGCATGAAGACCAATCGGTCGCCTTTCTGCGGCAGATCCTGTTCCCACGGCGGGAAGCCTCCCCAGCGGAAGAAGGCATGTCCTTTCTCCCAAATCTCGTTCTCGAAATCTTCCCACGCTTCTTCGTCGCAGAAGTTCGCGATGCGGAGGCGGTCGTCCTTCGGTTGCACCGGCTCCCGACTTCTTATATATATATTAATGTGTAGGCGGTCGGAGAACGGACCGTAGTTCTTCAACTCCGAAATCTCCGCTTCGAAGCAATCCTCGTAGCCCAGGTCGAGCATGGCGGCAAGCAGAGCATTGTCCTTTCGCGGAATATAGCCCAGCGGGTCGCTGACTTCGTAGTATTGGGTGGCGTCGTCATAGTATTCCTTCACTGCCACTGCCACCGCTTTCTTGTCGTAGGGATTTTTTGGTTCTCGAACGAGGGCAAGTGGCAAGCCCACATAGAGTTCGTCCCAAATGTCTTCCACGTCATGGAACGTGATGCCTGCCACGGCACATTCCAAAAACAGTTTACGGTCGAAAACGGATTCCATCCTTTCTTCGGCCGTTTCGTCTTCGTTCGTCGGTCGGGCACACGTTGCCTCGGCGTCGCGAAGTTCTTTCTGCGTTTCGTCGTTATTTTGTTTCATGGTTTGTTTCAAGTTTCAGAGCGGCTGCGCCGCGTTTCACGTTTCAGATTTCAGAAAATCTTGCCGCTGCCATAGATTTGATTCATCCAGAGGGCGAAGAGTTTGTCCGTGACGGAATAGGTCTTGTTGACGACCGTGATGAAATCCTTTTCCAGCAGTTTTTTGGTGGCAGACTGAACGGAACTGGCGGAGGTGAGACTGTGGCGTTTGATGAAATCTGCCGAGGTGATGCCTTCCACCTCTCCCTCTCGGGCAATGGCATAGAGCAGCGTCTTGTGTTTTTCGGGAATGTTGGAAAGAATCTCGCGGAAGATGGTGTCGTTGGATGCCATCATCTCGCGGATGGCGTGACGGAGCGTTTCAAGGGTGCATTCCTCGTTTTCGGGTGTGTCGGCAAAAGCCTCGTTGAAGGTTTTCTGGATGAAGAAAGTATGACCTTTGAACAGGTCATAGACTTTTCGGACATTGTTCGCTTCGATGCGCTTCCCGCAGTTCTCGAAATGATGAATCACGAACGGAACATAGATTTCAGAAGGAATGGCTTTCAGCTCCAGCACATCGGCACTCTGATAGAAAGGTCTGGCGGCAGAGGCAAACATCTGCTGCATCGTGTGGCGTTCGCTTCCGGCAAAGATGAAGTGAGCGTTCGCCTGCTTCTGAATGTGGGTGCGCAGCAGTGCCTCCACGTTTTTTTCGGGATATTTCGCAATCTGCTGGAACTCGTCGATGGCAACGATGCACGGGCGGTCGGCTTGGTTCAGATATTGGAAAATCTCCTCCAGCGTGTAGTCCGGGTGGACAATATCGCCAAGTTCGAGATTGAAGGTGGGAAGATTGAACAGCGAATCAAAGCCAAACTTACCGCTGAGGGACTTCAGCGTCTGCACGAAGAGCGCAGCCATCTTCTTGCTGCGCGGCAACAGCGTTTCATAGATTTCCTTTCCCAAGAGAAAAGTGAATTCCCGAAGGCTCGAAGTGTGAAGGATGTCGATGAAGAAGGTGTAGTAGTTCTCTTCGATTTCCGCCTTGTCGTAGCAGAATTGAATCAACCCGGTCTTCCCCATTCTTCTTGGAGAGATGATGACAAGGTTGTTGCCATTGGTGACGGACTTGACGAGTTTGGCGGATTCAGCCACTCTGTCGCAGAAATATTCCGGTGCGATTTTTCCGGTAACGATGAAAGGATTCTTGAGCATTGGAGGGAATGGACTGAGATGCAGGGGCTCTCACAAACTTAAGCCCCCGCAAAAGATTCTGCTGCAAAAATAGGCGTCTCTCTCGAATTATGCAAATCGAATTATGCGATTCGCATAATGCAAAACGAATAAAGCGGATTCTTAAGTCTCCGCCCCTGCCCTCACATCATCCGAGTGAAGACGATGTAGAAGACGATGGTATAGACCAAAACAATATAGACAAACAGGGAGAAGATGCTGAGGAGAAGGAAGCGGAGCAGGAAACGACCGGGCGGCATGTCGAACATTTGCCACAGCGTCATGACGAACAGCGGAACGACCACGGAATAACTGACGAGCGATAGCACGCCCATGTCCACGGTGGTGAGGAAGGGAAGCGACAGCACGTTGAGCACCATGTTCTGACAACCGACAAACGCCATCGACGTGGCGGCTTCGGAGAGATTGAGCGGCTGAGCGCGGAACTGCCCCTG
Organism: Alloprevotella sp.; assembly: GCA_051868855.1. Classification (GTDB taxonomy): domain Bacteria; phylum Bacteroidota; class Bacteroidia; order Bacteroidales; family Bacteroidaceae; genus Alloprevotella. The sequence goes on from JBJEAG010000375.1 coordinate 16,408, forward strand.
CCTACGGAACACGAGCCAGAAGGGAAAGGTCATGACCAGAATGAGACAGAGATTGAACGTCCCGAAGTTGGCATAAATCAACTCCGTCATGGCGTCCGTCATCATCTTCGTGGCAGCCTGCTCCTGTGCCGAGGCGGTGTAGAGTCCCTGACTGACCGACGCACCGAACTCCGAGGTTGTGGCTTTGAGGTCGCCGACGAGCGGTGTGTTGCTGAGCAGGACGAAGATGGCGGCGAGCAGAAGGAGGCAGCGGAAAGGGTTGATGTAGTGTTGCCGTTTGCCCGCCAGATAGTCGCGAATGAGGAAGCCCGGGCGATAGAAAAGCTCCAGCAGTGTGCGCGGCAGCGTGCCTTGCAGCCCGATTCCGTTCATGACGAACGTGCGCCAAAAGTTGTGCCAGGTGATGCGGCGAGTGGTGTGGCTCTGTCCGCAACGGGGACAGTAGGCACCTTGAAAGTCGTTGCCGCAGTTCATGCAGTGCTGCGTGCCGTCGGGTTGCGTGATGCGCTTTTGCGTGAAAGTGCCTTGTCGGATTTTCTGAATCAGTTTCATGCGGAATGCTCTGATGAGTAGGAAAGAAGATGGCGAGAGCCGAAAGAGGGGCAGCGGAAGTCGGAGGGAGATACCACCTTGCCCCCACTTGTGAAGGGTCTTTTCTTCACAGATTTAAAAATAATGCTTTTCATGTCGGCTGCCCGAAGTGATTCGCACCGCCGATTTCTTTTTGAAGGTAACGGTGATGAAAAAGTCGGAACAAAGAAGTTTCAGCCATAGGGCTGACCGTGATATTCGCTGTCGATAGCCAACTTTCCGGATTCTCTGAAATAGAGACTTCCATCTTTTGACACGAAAGTTTTGTTGTCGGGATGTACAGTGATGTAAGGAGGATAATCCGGGACGTCTATACACTCCTCATAATAGAAGTCGGGTTCAATCGATTTCAACGTAGAAGGCAACGAAACACGGTTCATCTGATTAAATGCGTAATACCCGATGCTTTCCACTCCCTCCGGAACGTCAATTTCTTCCATCAACAATAAACCTGTCAAAGAGTAGTTCCCGATGGTCTTCACGCTGGGAGGGATGGAGCACTCTTCGATAAAACATAGGTTAAAGCATTCATCGGGAATGGCTTCCAAAGAATTTGACAAGTACACTCTTTCAACTCCTGACATCAAAAATGCACATTCTCCCAACGTGGTGACGCTGTCCGGGAGACGTAAAACAGAGAATTCTGCAGAAATAAAAGCCCATTTACCAATCGTTTTCAAACCATCGTGGAGAATGAGCGACGACATTTTTTCGTAACCGCAACAAGCGGCAGCGCCGATGTGTTCCACAAAATCGGGGATTTCAATGACGGATGCTTCGGGAATGTGGACGAGCGTCTTTTTGTCGGCAGAGAAAATACACCCATCTGAAACCACGAACTCTTTGTTTGTCGCAGCATTCAGATAGACTTTATACATCTCAAAAAGTTGACAGCCACTTGTGCAAACGAGACTTCTCAAACCTTCCTCAAACTTATCATCGACTTCAAACTCAAATCCCTCCGCGGCATTGTCTTCATCCTCATATTCGTACTCATCCTCATCTTCGTCCCCGTAATCAAGCACAGTCAGACCTTCCACAGAAATGTATTTGTAGTTAGAATAGCCAAACTCTCGTGCAAACTGACAGAACAAAATGCCGGACACTTCACCTTGCAGGGCGATGCTTGTTGGATGCCCATTTCTCCTTTCCCATTCCGAGAAAGGTTCTGAACCTACGATGTAAATTGGAATATTCATGATAAAACTTTTGTTTCTATGATTTGTGAAAAGCTCCATTCAACACGGCAACACGAAAAGCTTCTATTCTGTTCCACTTTTGTGGAGGAACGTCAAAGAGTCTGTGTAAACGCTTGTAATCTTTATTGAATTACATGGGAGCTACATTCTGCTTATATCATTATTAATCAGTGTAAAAAGAATACATAAATATATCCTTTAACTTACGAGTGCGTGTAAAAACGCTTGTAAAACGCTTGTAATTTTTACTTATTTACAAGCGCCCACGTTGATTTGTTGCCAGCAACCGTCTTATTGATAATAAGACCTTTTACTCTAAGTTTGCGCAGCAAATTATTTATTTTGTTTGAGCGTTGCCCTTCATCCAATTGATCCGGCAGTACATCCCATAGCAGATGGACTATCTCCGGTTTTGTCAATGAACCATGATCTTTCAACGAGTCAAAAAGTAATGCTTCGCATTTTTTATCGTCAAGTCCCTTATGCTTAGTATATTCTACTTTTTGGTCTGTTATTTGGGCTAAATCCTTAGCAATATAAATATGAGGAAGACGTCCCTCTATCAACTTACGTCTGCGAAGCATGGCAACTGCTTCTGTTGATAAACGTTTCCTTTTCTGCACAGAGTCTAAGAGCACTGCGTCTGTGAGGGAAAGATCTCGGTTTTCTAAAAGCATGAGACTATAGTTTTCATCTATAACTGTACCAGGCAGAGTAAGCACAACTTCTGTAGCAGTTGATTTATCATAATCGGGCATTGGAAGATAACGTTCCTTTTGACTAACAAACATTTTGTGAATTCCATAGCCTTGGCTGTCAATCATCTTGATGTTTACCATTGCCTTGACCAATGCAGGATTTCGATAACGACATGGAGTTTTCTCTCCTGTGATGTACTGAGTATATGTACCTTCAAAGAAGTAGCCATCATTTTGAAATGTAAGTTTATCCTTGTCTTCCGTAACGATAATACGTGAATTGTTTTCGTACATTTGATGGGCTATTGAGTTATGTAATCCTTCAAGAATACTTGTTGTATCGTATTTCCACACCTCTGCCGGAATCAGAGAGTTTTTTGGATAGATTTTAAAACGATAGTTTCTGATTCTGTTGAGTAATTCACTGGTTGTACGAATGAAGGGAATGGTGTAGATGTCTCCAAAAGTCTGCCCATCTTGAAAACACTTCCAAACAATCTGAGCAATATGGTCAAGTTTGTAAACCTTTTCTTCTTTTCCTACAAGCAACAATGTAGTCCGAGTAATCTTTCCGTTTATAGTCAAACAAGCTCTATCCAAGAAAACTTTGTCACTCCATGTGTCGCTTTCGCCTGCTAATTGGGGATAACGCTGCTTGTAACCTTCTCGAGCAAGCATAATTGCCTTTTCATCAAGATCTTCTATCGTAGCATCTTCTATGACCGCTGCTGACCAATCATAGGTTACCTCGCGTTCGTCAAGAATAGCTTTCATTCTTGAAGGTGTCAGCGTCACAAGAGAATCATCAATTCTCTGCCACGCTTTATTATGAGCATACACAGGAAGACGTCGCATGTGCTTTGGAACATGAATCACCCAAACTTTCTTATGAGTGTCATCCGTTATGAACTCCTTAATGGATAACCCCTCTGAAGGCAGGTTGGCACACAAATTTGTCAATCTCAGTCTTGCTTTCTGTAT
>JBJEAG010000376.1:0-4907 GCA_051868855.1 Alloprevotella sp.
AACGGGGCGTTCACCGTCGAACTGGAGGACTATATCACCGACAGCGGCATTGACTTTTGGATATACGGACACTCGCACACCAACATCGATGTTAGGATAGGCAACACCCAATGCCTTTCCAACCAGTTGGGCTATGTTTTCTCCAACGAGCATCATGACTTCTCCCTCATCAAACATTTGACGCTTTATTGACAAAGGGTCAAATCATGGTGGATTTACGAGCGATCAGTGAACCTTTTCCACCCAGCGCGTCACGCGGATGCTTACCTCATATAACAGATATAAGGGGATGGTGACCAAAACAAGGGTCATTAAGTCCGGAGGTGTGATGATGGCTGCCACCAGCATGATGATAAGGAAAGAATGTTTGCGATATTTCGAAAGAATGTCGGAAGAAATGAACCCGAGTTTTGCCAATGCGAAGGCAATGACGGGAAGTTGGAACACGACACCCATCAAAAGCGTGAGGGTGGTGAAAGTGGAAATGTAGGAATCCAAAGTGATGGTGCTGTGAACCCTTTCTGCCACGCTGTAGGTTCCCAAGAAACGAAATGAGATGGGAAACAGTACATAATAACTCATCAAGACTCCAAGAATGAACAGCAAATACACAATCACCACCACTTGAACCGAATATCGCTTTTCGTTGTCGTAAAGTGCCGGTGACACGAAACGGAACAACTCAAACACGATAAACGGTGACGCACCAAGCAGTCCGAGATACAAAGAGGTGGTGATGTGGGTCATGAACTGGCTGGAGAGGTCTGTTGCAATCAAGTCAATCTTGAATTGCTCAAACTGGAAGTCAATCCCCAGAGTTGCAGCCACACTCTCAATCCATCTGTAAGTGACGAAATCACACTCGCTCGGGGCAAGCAACAAGTGCCATGTGATGTCTTTGAAGCAGAAAATAACAATGGCAAGTGTACCCGCCACGGCAATGATGCGAAAAAGCATTCGGCGCAACACCTCCAAGTGTCCGCCGAATGTCATGAGGCTTTGTTCGTTATTTGGGGTCATCCGTTTTTTTCTGTGCTGTTTCTGTGGGTTGAGGTTCTTCTTCGTGAGCCGGCTCAGTTTCGGGTGTCTCTTCATGGGAGTCATTGACTTCATCTTTGACTTCATTCACTCCTTTTTTGAATTCTCTGACCCCTTGTCCGAGTCCTCTCATCATTTCCGGAAGTTTCTTTCCCCCGAACAGCAGCAGAGCCATGCCTCCGATGAGAAGCAGTTCTGTTGTTCCAATAAAGAGAAGTTGCACGCTCATCATTCTGTCACTAAAAAGATTTCACAGGTTTCAAAATTGATTTCCCAGTTACCGTTCTCGGCGAATTCCCATTGATATTTCTCCGCCATGCTGTCCCACCATCTCTGGAATTTTGTACCTGTCTCTCCCAAGTCCTTCACCAGTTTCTCGTAAAGTTCAGCGTTGTCAGCAGTCACAATCTTTGCCAGTTCATTCAGTCCGTTGCGGCGTTCGAACAGAGTTTGAATTTCGTTCTTTTCTTCTTCGGTCACTTGACCAACAATTTTTCTTGTCACCATTCTTCTTTGATTTCAAAAGGGTCTAAATAGGTTATTTCTTTTATTTCCGGCATATTGGGCAGGAAACTTCCATGCTTGCGAATATTGTTCAACAACGCCCTGCTCGCATTGCGTTCCAAGTGCGCCGCCACACATTGCTCGTGACTCGGAGTGTTGACTTCGTATGTGGTCTTTCTGTTCAGCCAAACGCAGCGGCGGCATTGATAGGCATCACACTTACGGCAGAGTGGGGCATGGTTCAGTTGGTAGAGTGGAGCGTTCTTGACGTCCAAACCGTTTTCCAAGTCACCCGTGCTGAAGCCTTTCGCACACTCTTCGCCGATGGTTTTCTCACTGCCATCTTTCTGTTGTGCTTGATAGAAAGCGGGGCAGACATAAAACTTGCCATCCGGAGCCAGCGTGATGTTTTCCCACCCGGCGTTGCAGTTGTTCATCTTGTCAAGCATCATGCGGTCGGTCAGCAGGTTCAGCTGCGGGGAGAGTCCGTCCGCATACATCTGTTCCATCTCAGCGGCGAGCGATGCAAGCACGCTGCGGTAGGTTTCAAAGTCAGCCTCACTGAAGTGTTCCATGTCTGTGATGACGATGTTCAGTCGCTTCGCTTGTTTCAAGATGGCGCTCAATTTTTTGTGCTCGGCAAAGAGTTCCTTCTTGGCGGTGCGCAACACGTAGCATGTCTCCCCGTCCCATGCCATTCCAGCCACCTCTTCCCAACTGTTGAGCACGACAACGTCTGCATTTGCCAGCAGTTCCTTGTCGGCACAGTTGGCGGGCACAATGTCGCTGTGGTCGATGGTGTGAATGACTTCTTTGTATGCTTCGGGTAATTGGATTTCGGGATATACGAACTGAATCATCAGATTCTCCTTCATGGCAAAGAAGATTCCTTTCTTCAGGTTCTCCAACGCAATCAATCCTTTCTCCTTGCGGAGGTTCTCATAGTGGCAGTAAGACGTAGAAGAGGCGTCCAATAATATGATGAGGTACTGTAGCATGATTAGCAATTATTAGGTGTGGATGTCTTGACATGTTTCTTGGCTTCCTCCTTGGCGATGCCTTCCAACTCGAGTTTGCGATACAATTTATTCCAATAGTAATTGTTCGCTCTGACACGTGCTTTGTGCATTTTGCAGATGGCGGTGGCTCGCTGATATACCGTGGCGGTATCTGCTGCATCATAGTTCTCACCTTGACACCATGCGCAACCGCTTGCCACCTCACAGTCCACGCACTCCGGTTTTGATTGTGTGCAACGGTCGAGGGTTAGGAACGGTCGCAGTTTGTTCTGGTCAATGCCGTCGTGTATGTTGCCAATGACCCAAGCTTTCTTTTCGCGCAGGGAATACTGTGCAAAGCGCGTGCAAGGATAGAAGTTGCCGGCGGCGTCTATTGAAAGCATGCGCCCTGCTCCGCACCAGTTTTGATTGTCCAACTTTTTGTCCAGTGGCTTGCCTAAGTGTTCAGTGAAAAATGAGCAAGCATAATCTTTGTAATACTCACTATCAATGATAGCGTCTGCCAGTTGCAGTAACTGCTCCTCAAAAAGTTTATCATCGCCCTTGTGCCACACGTCCTCAAACACGCAATTAATGTGAACTTCATGGATTCCTAAACTATAGAGGTGCATCACACTCTCATATATATAAGGTATATCGTTACTACTAATCGTTACTTTTGTGCCCAGATAAGGGAACTGTTCCAGCCATAGTGGAACATTCTTGAGCACATCCGCATAGGAACCACGTTCTTCCTCTTGTTTAGGCATGATTCCACGTTCCATATCTGGTGTTTTCCAAATACGGTTCAAATCATGTTTACGTTGCGTCCCATCTATAGTAATTGTGACATTGATATGGGATTTGTGCTTCTTTATGAAGTTCTGAACCTTTTCATTGCCGTAGTTTATACCATTCGTTGTGAAGTTGAAAGAGAATTTGTTGAACCAATGGTGGTCACGTTTAAACATCTCGATCTTAATGTAATCACAGATCTTATCAATCAAATCGATCTCCAGGAAAGGTTCTCCTCCGATAAAATCCCACACCACACCCTCTTCACGAAAGTCATTTTCGTGTTCAAGGATGTAGTCAATCGCTTGCTTGGCAACTTCCCAAGTCATTCTTTCCTTGGAATTTTTGCCGACTAAGTAGCAATATTTACAAGCAAGTTGGCAGTCTTTTGTGACGATAAACGTGATGCTTTTTGTCAATCCTTTCTGCCAACTTGCTTTTGTGCTGTTCATGCTTTTCATGAAAGGGAAAATCGTTGTTAGAATTTTCCGTAGTTCAATCCTCGACAGCCGGTGCAACCATGATAGCAACTACCAGAGCATGAACCTTGACAAGTGTGATAACAGTTTCCAGAGCAACTCCCATCGCAACGGCCAGAGCAACTTCCATAGCAGTTCGTACTACATCCGCCAGAACAACTGTATTCGCATCCTGAAGGAGTTTCTTTAGCTGCTTGTGAGAGCACAGGAGCATTTGCTAAAACGATTGCGCCAAGAATCGGCAGCGCACCTTTAGCGGCTTTTTTGAAGAACTCTCTTCTTGACTGAAGTTCTTCATTCTTTTCATTCTTTTTCATGATGAAATGAATTTGAAATTAAACAATATGCCTTTCGGCGTTGATGAAAAAGGCAAGGATTGAAAGAAAGACACAAAAAAAGCGTGGAAACGTCGGTTGTCCGTTCCACGAGTCGAGGCTCTAGCATTTGCCTATCAAAGTTGAACAGACAACGTCAGAGCCCACGCCGATATGAAAATCCTTGCCATAAACAGACCTTATGTAAAACAACATGTGCGCACGAAAGGATACAATTCGTGCTGATAAGGTCGTAATGGGGCGGATAAATCACACCCTGGGACATCTACCGTTGCTATGTTCCAGACTTTGATAAAAAGAATTTGCTAGATTCGACTCGTCAAGAACAGAGCGTCAAGTAAACGCCTTCAATATGTCCGGACTACACGTCCCACCCATTGCCCGCTTTGTGTCGCTTTGTCATTTGGTGACACTTCCACACTCCGCACGGCGCAGGCTGCTTTGTCTGTCATCAAGAAAGAACACGTCTAACTCTGAAGACGGGATGACAAAGTTGTCGTAGTCCGATGCAAAAATAGGAATTATTTCAGAAAATGACATTATTGGGGAAGAAAATGCAACAAATTTTGAGTCTCTGGGAAATCCCGGTGTTAAGTCTACGTTTTTGTCTTTTAAGTGCAAGCATGGTTCTTGTCTGCCGTGGCAATACTTTTTTCTTAGGTTCTGTCACTTTTTTCTTGGGACTTGTCACTTACCGCGGCACCAGGGAAAACGCATCAGCTCAGCTCTCATTCCTCTTGCGCGAAGTACTTGATAAA
>JBJEAG010000377.1:0-4901 GCA_051868855.1 Alloprevotella sp.
TGGGCAAAGCCAAAGTTCGCCCTCCTTCGTCGGGCTCATCGGGCTTGCAGCCCTCGCCATCCGGACGATAACAAGCGCCAAACTTTTACCGGACAGCCATAAAATCTTTATTTTGACACACCCTCAGCATCGGCGGATTCCCCTACTTCTTTCCCTTCTTGCTGCCTTTCGCGTCGAAGTTGTAGGTGAAGGAGAGGCGCACCCAGTGGTGCAGGTTTTGGGTGGTGGATTCCGTGCGCTCGGTGGCAGACTGCGTGGCGCTGTACCAGCACTGTTGGTTCAGTATGTCGTCGAACTCCAACGCCACATTGCCCTTGCCGTGGAGCACCTTGCAGTACAAGGTGAACGACCAGTCGGGACGGGCGCGGTTCATGTCCGTGGCGGAATAGCCCTTGTGTCCTTCGAGTTCGAGGTTCGTCTCGGCAGTCAAAATCTTCCACTTGTAGCGGGCGGTGAATTCAAGACCATAGTCCGTCAGCGACTGATTGCTTGCGGCTTGCGGCGCATAGCGCAGACGGTTGAAGCGATAGGACGCTCCCAACTTCAAAAGGAGTTTTTCCTGCTCGAACGAGATGGTGGGACTGTCTTCGATGAAGAAGCACTTGCGGAGATTGGGGGCGGCAGTGGCGGCATCATAGTCGGCGGTGAGGAAACCGTGGCTGCGCTGATGCCCCGCTTTCAGAATGTTTTGCAGACGCACGTAGTCGCCCGCAGCCTGCTCATAACTCACCCTTCCGTTCCACTCCGTGCCGCTGCCGGCGTTCGTCATCATGCGACGGTAGGCACCCGTCTGCTCATTATAGAAATACATCGCGCTCAGCGGGTGCAACCGGCGATCGTAGTTCAGCGAGAGCGACAGCACGCGCTGCTGCTTCGTGATGTTGGCAAAGTAGCGCAAACCGGCGCTGTGACGGTGCGTGCGGCGCAGCAACGGGTTGCCCTGCGACACAAAGAGCGGGTTGATGTCATCGACGTAGGGGACGGTTTCGAGCAAATCGGGCAGGTCGGTGCGGAGCGAGTATTCCGCCTCCACGGACTGACCGCGCTTCACTTTCCAGCGCATCGTCATTTGCGGTTGCCACAGGTTCTCGTGGCGTTGTCTATCGACGTCGAGCACGCCTCGAACGTAGGTCAGATGTTCGCGCCGGTGCTGCAACTGCACCTGCGGCATGAGGCTCACGGGACCGAGGTTCAGTGTGGCGGCGAGTGCAGCGTCGTGCAAGTCGGTGGTCTGACGGCGGCGATAACTGTTGGGGTCGGTCGTCTCCTCATCGGCAGCGGGAGCGGCGGCAGCGTCGGTCACACTATGCTGCTGGCGGTCATTGTCGCGGGAGTGGGTGAACTCATATCCCATCTTCAACAGCAGTTTCTTGCCGAGCCACACCTGATAGCGTGCATCGGCAGAAGATTTGAGGCTTTGTTCGGGACGGTGGTCGGTTTCGTAGCGCAACTCGTTCGCTTCGGGGTCATAGCGGAAGCGCAGGTCACGCTCGGCAAGGACGTCGCTCGTGCGGTCGGTGAAGGAGACGGAAGCGCCGACGTTCAGTTGCCCCTTCTTGGGCAGCAGACGCCGCACGTCCACACTGGCATTGGCATTCATCGCCTCCAGCCACGTGGTGGTGCGATAGAGCGAGCGCGAGATGGGGGCACCGTCGGCATCGGCGAGGTTTTCGGTGGCAAAGGCTTGGTCGAGCGGATGACGGGAGAAGGCATAGGGGTCGCTGTCATAGACCGCGTTGCGCTGCCGTTCCGTATTTCTCGATTTCTCGTATGACCAACCGCCGCGCACCGTAATCCACGTGACACTGTCGGGGAGGAACTGACCGTAGAACGAAACCTCGGGCTTCGACTTGTGTTCATAGTTCCTGCGCTCCGTCAGACTGAAGGTGCGGTCTGCCCCCGACATGAAGGTTTCGCGACTCTCGCTGCTCGTCCCCCAGCCGTCGGTGTGCTGCCCCTGGGCGTTGATGGAGAAGAAGTTCTTCAGCGTGGCGTTTCCGTCCTTCCCGAGCCACTGGTGTTTGTAGCCGACGGAACCGAACTGCTGCTTGCCGAAGGGGGAAGTCGAACCCATTGACATTCCGCCGAAACTCCTTTCGAACACCTGCCGGTTGATGTTGTTGAAGTTGCCGTAAGCCATCAGCGGATTGGCGTCGGAGAGGTACATGGCGTCGAGGCGCGCCAAATATCCTTTCTCCGTTTGATAGGCTCCCTCCACCTTGCCATACCACTTTTCGAGGAAGCCCGGCTTCACCTGAATGTCGAGCACGTGGTCTTCTTCGCCGTCGTCGAGTCCGGTGTGGTCTTTCTGCTTGCTCCCCTTGTTGTAGGCTTTGATGCGGTCCACCGCCTCGGCGGGCAGACGCTCCTGCAGCAACGTGTTGTCGGCAAACATTTCTTCGCCGTTCACGAGAATGCGCACGGGCTTGTCCATCCAGTAGAGCTTCCCGTCCTTCTGCGTCACGCCCGGCAACTGCTTGATGAGTTCGTCGAGGCGCGCTCCCTCACTCAGATTGAAGGCGGCGGGATTGAACACCACCGTGTCGCCCCGCATGACGAAGCGGCGTGCCTTGGCGGTCGCCACGGCGGTGCGCAACAGCACCTCCGAAGGTTTCAGGGCAATGTCGCCGAGGTCGAGCGTGTCGGTGCCCTCCATGGCGGCAAACCCCACCTTGCGCGGATGATAGCCCACGCAGGAGGCTTCGAGGCGGCAGTTGTTGCCCGCCACGTTGCAGGCGAAGTGCCCCAGACTGTCGCAACGCAACTGATAGAACCCCGTTCCGTTTTCGTGAATGGTGAGTATGGTGACTTCGGCATCGGGCAGCGCTTCGCCCGTTTGGGCATCAACGATGCGCCCCGTCACGACGTCGGCGGCAGCGCTGAGGCAGCCGAGCAGCAGAAGAAGGCTGAGGAAAATGCGTTTCATGAAATTTCTGTTCTATACAATATTATATAATGGAAGATTCTCCGGAATGGAATGACTCTTAGAGTTGCGCTGCAGCATTTCGTCGGCGCAGACGAAAGAGTTCGCCGAATATCGGGGCAAAGGTAGAACGAAGCAAACTCAAAGCAGTCATGAGTGTTAACGAAGAGATGCTTTCTCTCTATTGGAAATAGGCCATGACATTCTGGAAAAGCAAAGGACGCTTGGTTGGGTGTTCTGCACGGTTGCAAAAAACGTTTTTGTCATCTCGCTGCGCGGGTCATAGTCTGTTGCCGTCGCATAAATGTCCGTCACTTGCTGATAGAAGTTGCGCTCGCTGCTGCGGATGTCTCTGATTCGCTGCAGAAGCTCGCGAAAATAGCGATTTCCACCTTGCTTCAGCCGCTCATCATCCATCGCAAACCCTTTTTGAATGTATTCATGCAGACGTTGCGTCGCCCAACGACGGAAGCGGGTTGCCACCTGCGACTGCACACGATAGCCCAAGGCAATGACCATGTCGAGGTTGTAGTGCATGACGCTTCGCTGCACTTGGCGCTTTCCCTCTTGGCGAACTAATAAGAATTTCTTATAAGTTCGACTTTCATCCAACTCTTGCTCTGCATAGATGTTTTTAATATGCATGGAAATATTCTCCTGCGTCGTGCAATATATCTCCGCCAGCTGGCTTTGGCTCAGCCACAAATCTTCATCGGCGAAGCGCACGGAGACGCGAGTGATTTCGTTGTCGTCTTGATAGAGGATGACTTTGTTTTCCGGGTTTATCTGACTCATATCTGATAAAAAACTTCTAAGGACTACGGCATGAGGAGTTTGCAATATTTCTCCACGGCGTCGCGGATTTCGGAGAGGAGGACGTATTCGTCGGCGGTGTGGGAGCGGGAGGAGGAGCCGGGACCGTATTTGAAGGAGGGGAAGGACATCAGCGCCTGGTCGCTCAGCGTGGGGGAACCGAAGGGAGTGCCGCCGAGGGCAATGGCGCGGCGAACCAGAGGGTGCGTCAGTTCGATGCGGGAGGAACTGAGGCGGGTGGAGCGCGGCTCGACGTCGCAGCGCACTTCCCGGCGGATGAGTTCGAGCAGTTCTTGGTTGGAATAGCACTCGTTGGAGCGCACATCAACGACGAAGCGGCAGGTGTCGGGCACAACGTTGTGTTGCGTACCTGCCTGAATTTGGGTGACGCTCATCTTCACCGGTCCGAGCAGGTCGGTCTGACGGGGGAAAAGGTGGGAGCGAAACCAATGAATGTCGGGCAGGGCTTCGTAGATGGCATTCACCCCTTCGTTGCGGGCAGCGTGTCCCGCCTTGCCGTGGGCGGTGCAGTCCAAGACCATCAGTCCTTTCTCCACCACGGCGGGTTGCATGTCGGTGGGTTCGCCGACGATGGCGACGTCCACCGGCGGCAGGCAGGGCAGGGCTTTCTCAATGCCGTTCTTGCCGGAGACTTCTTCTTCGGCGGAGGCGAGGAAGACGAGATTCCACGGCAGGTCTTCGCTGCGCAAGGAGAGGAAGACATGAAGCAGACTGACGAGTCCGCCGCCACAGTCGTTGCTGCCGAGTCCGAAGAGCCGGTCGCCCTCCACGACGGGCGAGAACGGGTCTCGCTGCCAGCCCGCCACGGGTTTCACGGTGTCGATGTGGGCGTTGAGCAGAACGGTTTCTTTGTCGGGAGAGAAGGCGGGCGATTCACACCACACGTTGTTGCCGACGCGCTTGGGCGCCGCGCCTTTCTCGGTCAAATAGTTTTCCAAAAAATCTGCGCAGTCGCCTTCTTCGCGACTGAGCGAGGGACGCCGGATGAGTTCTGCGAGCAGGGCAACGGCGTCGCGGGAAAGGGTGTCAAAAAAGGAAGGTTTCAAGGGGAGGAAAGTTTCAGAAGATTCAGAGGATTCAAGTTTCAGAATATCCGCCTCATCAATGTTCGTGATTTGCTACACCAATCTACACATTAATCAGT